>JAFDJI010000366.1 GCA_019307545.1 Deltaproteobacteria bacterium
GCGACCCCCTGTCCTCCCTGTCGCCCGGCGGCACGGTGGTGGTTGCGACCCAGGCCGATCCAGAACAGGTATGGGCCTCCTTCCCCGCCGCCTGGAAACAGTGGATGGCGAGCCAAAAGCTCCGGCTCACCCTGCTCCGCGGCGGGTTCGACGCCTGCCTCGAGGTCATCGCAAGCGAAGACCCAGTGCATGCCGAGGGGTTGGTGGACGTCGACTGGCGGACGCTGCCCTCCACGAGCGCGGACGCCGACCTGCCGCAGATCGTGCGCCGCATCGAGCACACCCGCCAGGCCCACGACAGCCTGCCCCGGTTCTGGGGCGAGGTGGTCCAGCCCCATCAGTCGGGCGCGGCGTCCACGAAGCCCGATCCCATGGTCGCCTCTGGTGTGGTTCCAGCGGGCGCCTCGGGTCTGCATCCGGCGCCAGCCGACCGTGCACTCCCCATCCTGGATCCGGACCGCTGCACCGGGTGCTCCAAGTGCTGGGTGGCTTGTCCCGACTCCGCCATCGGGGTGACCGCCCTCGGCCCGGAGGCCCTGCTCACCGCGGCCAGCCAACAGGCCGGCACCAAAGGGAAGGGCGCCGACGCCCTGCGCCGTGCGCACAAGCACCTCGCGGGCCGGGTCGCCACCCTGCTGAAGGGCTCGGAGAGGGGCGCGGTGACCCCGGATACCTGGCGCGAGGCCTACACCTGGTTGACCGGGCGCATGTCCATCGCTCCCGACGAGCGGGGGGAATGGGACACCGCGCTCACCGCCACCCTGGCCCCGCTGCGCTACCTGGCGCCGATGGCAACCCCTCCCCTCTTCCACGACGCAGAGCGTCAGCAGAAGGGGAGCGGGGACCTGCTGTTGCTGGCCGTCGATCCGAACGCCTGTCAGGGGTGCAACCTGTGCGTGGCGGAGTGTCCCGAAGAGGCGCTGGCGCCTGCCGACCCCGCCAAAGCGGCGGAGGCCGAGGACGACGCGCGGACCCGGTGGCACGTCTGGGAGGCCCTTCCCGACACCAGCGGCGCCACCATCGCGCGTGCCGCAGAGCACCCGGACCTCGATCCACTCGCCGCCGCACTCCTGTCGCGTCACTGCGCTCGAGCCCAGGTGGGCGGTGGTGTCTCGGAGCCAGGCTCCGGGGAGCGCCTGGCGACGCGGTTGGTGACGGCCCTCGCCGAGTACCACGCCCAACGGCAGCAGGCGCGGCTCCTCAAGACCATCGAGGAGCGGCGGGAAGCCTTGGAGGCCTGGGTGCGGGGCGCCCTGGCGGAGGGGCTCTCCGGAGCAGGCGCTGGGGTGCTGGCCGAAGCCCTGGATGCGGGTTCCACCGGTCGCCTCAACATCACGGAGTTGGGTGCGCACCTGGAGCGAATGGGAACCCCAATCACCGTGGATCGCAAGGCGTTGCGGCGGGCATCCAGGCTGACCGACCAACTCGAAGCCCTCCGCCACCGCATCGCGGAGGGGGTCGACGGCCTCGGTCGCGCCCGCTTTGGGGTGGTGATCTCCCCGGGGACCGTCGCCGAGCTTGCCGCCTGGCCGGACCACCCGTGGTTCGCACCCCTGGTCGTGGAGGCCTCCGACTCCGGCGTGGAGTTGGCCCGCGGCATCGCGATGGGGCTTCTGGCCACACACCTGGAGGCGATCCGCACCTTGCGTCGCGCCGAGGTGGTGGCCAAGACGCCCGGGGACCTGCCGACCCGCCTCGAGGAGGTGGACCGCCTCGGTTGGGCCGATCTCACCGCCGAGGAGCGGGCGTCCTGCCCACCGCTGCTCCTGTTCGGCGACGAACACGCGTTGTCGGAGCATGGTTTCGGGGGCCTCACCCGGCTGTTGGAGTCCGATCTGGCAGTGAAGGTGGTCCTGCTCGATGGGCTGGGCCGCATGGAGCGCTCCGCCGAACCCGCCCTGGTGGCGGCGTCCCACCGCGACGCCTTCATCCTGGCCTCCTCGCTCGCCCACCCCGAGCACCTGGGCCAGGGGCTCGTGGACACCTTCGCCTTCCCCGGGCCCGCGCTGATCCACCTCCACGCCCCCAGCCCGAACCGGCACGGCTTCCCCGCCGACGCCACCCTCGCGCAAGCACGCCGGGCGGTGGAGGGTCGCGCCCACCTCCTGTTCCGCTACGACCCGCGCAGCGAAGGGCTGTTCGGCACCCGTGCCAGCGTGGAGGGGAACCCGGAGATGGACGCCGACTGGGGCGGCGCGACCTTCTCGGACTGGGCCCGCTCAGAGGCCCGGTTTGCTCCCTTGTTCGAGCAAGCAGAGGACGGCACGGCCGTGCCTGGACCGACCGTGGAGCGCGCCGGAGCCGATCGGCTCGCCATCTGGGGCACCCTGCGCGAGCTCACAGGTCTGTTGGGGCCGTTCACCGAAAGGACCCGTGCCGAGGTGCAACAGGAGGTCGCGGCGGAGCACCAGGAACAGCTCGATGCGCTGGGCGCCGCCCACCAGGCCGAGATTGCCGAAATCCGCTCCGGCATCGACCGCGAGGCGGTGGACCGACTCACCCAGCGCCTGATGACGCTTGCTGGGCGCAGGCCCGATGCCGGGGGAGGGCAATAGCGTTGTCCGCAGCCCCGCCCCTTTCCAGCAGCGGGACCTTCCGGCACGGGGTCCACCCCCCCGAGCGCAAGGACGCGACGGAGCACCTCGCCATCGAGCGAGTCCCCTTCGTCGAGGAGCTGACCCTCCCGTTGTCCCAGCACATCGGTGCGCCCTCGAAGCCCGTGGTGGAGGTCGGCCAGCGGGTCCGACGCGGCCAGCTGATCGCCAAGCCGGGCGGCTTCGTGTCCGTGGGCCTGCACGCGCCGGTGACCGGGACCATCGCCGCCATCGAGCGCCGGATGCATCCGAACGGGCAGATGATGCCGTCGATCGTGGTCCGCACCGACCCCTACGCGAGCCAGCGGGTCGGCGCCCCCACCGGGTTCGACCTGGCCGACCTCTCCCCGGAGGAGGCCATCAAGCGGGTCCAACTCGGCGGGCTGGTGGGCCAGGGCGGCGCAGCGTTCCCGACCCACGTCAAGCTGGCGGTGCCGGAGGGCAGGAAGGTCCGCTTCGTGGTGATCAACGGGTGCGAGTGCGAGCCGTACCTCACCTGCGACCACCGCACCATGGTGGAGCGTCCCGAGGCGGTGGTGAGGGGCACCCAGATCATCATGTCGGCCGTAGGCGCGGAGCGCGGGTACATCGGCGTCGAAATGAACAAGCCCGATGCCATCGAGATCCTGCGCCAGGTGGTCCCGGACGGCATCGAGGTGGTGCCGGTGCAGGTGAAATACCCGCAGGGCGCCGAGAAGATGCTGATCGACTCGATCTTCAAGAAGGAGATCCCCCAGGGCGGCCTCCCCATCGACCTCGAGATGCTGGTGAACAACGTGGGCACCGCCGCGGCGATGGCCGATCTGTTCGACCAGGGGGTCCCCTTCATCGAGCGAGTGGTCACCGTTACCGGGCCCGCCATCGTCCGCCCCCGCAACGTGCTGGTCCCCATCGGCACCCCACTCTCGAGTGTCCTGGAGCACTGCGGCGGCCTCACCTCCGACGCGCGCCACGTCATCCTCGGAGGCCCGATGATGGGCCAGGCCCAGAAGAGCCTGGATGCACCAGTGCTCAAGGGCACCTCCGGGGTCTTGTGCCTGGACCGCCACTCGGTGGTGCCACGCACCGAATACCCCTGCATCCGCTGCGGACGCTGCGCAGAGGCCTGCCCGATGTTCCTGAACCCGGCGCGCCTGGCCCGCTTCGCCCGCGGTGAGCGGGTGGAAGAGCTGAAGGCCCAGCACATCTGGAGCTGCTTCGAGTGCGCGTCGTGCTCGTATGTCTGTCCGTCCGGCATCCCCCTGGTCCACTGGATGCGCATCGGCAAGGCCGTGGTCAAGAACCAGAAGGTGGCAGAGTGAGCCGGCCCTCCTCCACCGACCTGGTGCTCAGCACCGCACCCTTCGTGAGCGACCACGCGACTACCCCGAGGGTGATGATCGAGGTGCTGCTCGCCGCGCTGGTCGCCTTGGCGGGAGCCTGCCTGCACTTCGGGATCAGCGCGGTCCTCGTGGTGGGGGCCGCCACCGCCGGCGCGATGGTCACCGAATGGTTCTTCACCCGGACGACCCGGCCGTCTCCGCTGTGGGACAACTCGGCCCTGCTCACCGGCGTGCTGCTCGGCCTCACGCTGCCGCCCTCCATCTCCCTGTGGATGGCGTTCTTGGGGGGTATCGCAGCCATCGGCCTCGGGAAGCTCATCTGGGGCGGGCTGGGGCAGAACATCTTCAATCCGGCGCTGATCGGCCGGGCCTTCCTGCAGGCCGCGTTCCCAATCGCCATCACCACCTGGGCGCGTCCCATCGAGCCGAGCGGGTTCTTCTCCATTCCGAAGAGTCTGCTTGCCTGGCCGCTCATGAAGGCCTCCGAGGTCGACGCGGTGACCGGTGCCACCCCGCTGGGGCTTGCCAAGTTCGAGGACCAGATGACCGAGGCCCTCTCCCTGCTCCTGGGCCACACGGGTGGTTCCTTGGGGGAGACCACCGGTCTGATCCTGATCCTGTGCGGCCTGTGGCTCGGGGTGCGACGGGTCTTCGACTGGCGGCTCCCGGTGTCCACCATCCTCTTCACCGCCTTGTTCAGCGGCCTGCTGTGGGTGGCCAGCCCGGAGAGCTACCCGAACCCGCTCTTCATGGTGCTCTCGGGTGGGTTGCTGTTCGGTGCGGTGTTCATGGTGACCGACCCGGTGACCACCCCCACCACGCCTCGCGGGGCGTGGCTCTTCGGGGCCGGCGTGGGGCTGCTGGTGGTGGTCATCCGTGTCTGGGGCGGTCTGC
>JAFDJI010000367.1 GCA_019307545.1 Deltaproteobacteria bacterium
AACTATCTGTGCGCCGTTCGCCGAGTGCATGTTGCCCGATCTCGAGAAGCTGACCGAGGACACGGTGGTGGGCGCCGGTGCCCGATCGTTGATCTCAGCTCTGGGCCACAGGTCGTAGCCCGGTAACAGCTCCATGATGAGCCGGATCATGGTCCGATCCGGGGCGGTGATCTGCGCGAGCCCTTTCTTCTCCGAGTCTACTTCTCGACGCGCATGCGGACCGCGCGCCTACGGCGGACCAGGCCCAGGAGCCCGACGAGCAGCCAACCAGCCGCCGGGGGCGAGGTGGTCGCGCACCCGCAGCCACCCTCGTCGGGCTCTGCGAGCTGATCGATGTCGGCCACGCCGTCGCCATCCACGTCGCTGTCGCACTCGTCCCCGATGCCGTCTTCGTCCAGGTCGGATTGGTCCGCGTTGGCCTGGAACGGGCAGTTGTCGGTGGCGTCGGGCTCCCCGTCGCCGTCGTCGTCACACATTTCCCGCCCACGGAGGTGTGCACGGAGGTCGACTCCGACATCACCGGCGCAGACGGCACCGTTGCCCTATCGACGGGCGCAACGGCGAGTCCCTGGAAGGTCACCGCCACCTCCCCGAGCGGCGAGACGGCGACCCTGCTCGTCCAGGAGTAGACGCTCCAGCGGGCCGAGGTCAGAGATGTGCGTGCCGGTGGTGGAGATCCGGGCGGTGCGCGTGGGAGTGAGTGAGCGACGCATGCCGATGCCGGCACTGGTGCCAGGCTTCGGGCGAGATCGGTTCGACGTGTCCATGGTCGTGGTGACCGTCGTCGTGTCGATGCCAATGGGTGTGCTCCAAGGCCTCGTGCTGGTGCTCGTGCTCGTGGCGCTCGCTACTCAAGAGCCAGAGCGCGCCACCCATCATGAACACGGCCATCCCGTGTGTGGCAGCGAGCGACTCACCGAGGAACGCCCAGGCGATCAGCAGCCCGAACAAGGGCGCGGTGGAAAACCACAACTGCGAGCGAGTGGCGCCCAATTGCTGAGCGCCGGCGACGTAGAGCACCAGGGAGAGTCCGTAGCCCAGGGCACCGATGACCAAAGCCGCCAGCACTTGTAGGGGGCTGGGATGCCCGCCCACGAGCCAGCCGATGGGTGCAGCGACGACGCCGGCGGTCAGTCCCTTGACGAAGGTGATCTGCGCGGTGGTGTAGCCGTCGATCAAGGCGGTCAGACTGTTGTCCAGACCCCAGGCAACGCAGGCCAGTCCTACGAGCACCGCCGCACCTCGACCGCCTACCTCGTGCTCGGCAAGACCAACACTGGCCAACAACACCAGCGACACGGCCAACCAGGCGCGCCAGCCCAGGTGCTCGCGAAACAGAAGCTGCGCGAACAGGGCAGTCGCCACGGTTTCCATCGTCAACCACAGTGAGACCGATCCGGCGGGCGCCAGGGACAGGCCCCACAACAGCAGCAACGGTCCCACGACGCCGCCGAGCAGCACGGCTCCCAACAGCCGCCCGTTGTTGCCACGGCTGGCCACACGGTGGGTGCTCCACTGCCAACACGCAGCGGGACCTACCGCCAACGCGGCGCCGAAATACAGCAACCCGGTAAGCAGCACGGGGCCCATGGCCGGCAACAGGGTCTTGGCCGCTGGGGTGGAGGCGCCGAACAGGAAGGCGGCGACGAGACACCAAGCGGCCGGACCGAAGGCCCGCGAACGGCTACTCGGAACCAACAGCGCCGGCCTCCGCGATCAGTGAGAACAAGAACCTCGGCCCGAAGCGCGCGGTGGTGACCGTGCCGAAGCCAGCCGCCTTCACCTCGGCCACCATGCCATCGGGTTTTCCAAAGTCCACCACCACCAGGCGGCCGCCGGGCGCGAGCACGCGCCGGATCTCGGCCAGACCCAAGGGCTTGAGTTGGTCGGTCAGATGGTGAAACATCAAGCTGCTGAGCACGACGTCCATGCTCTGGTCGGGGAAGGCGAGGGCTTCGATGACACCGACCTCGAACGCTACGGAGGCGGCGGCCTTCTCCGCCTTGGCTCGCGCCCTGGCGATCATCTCGGGAGCGGGATCGATGCCGTGGACGCTGCCCTCCGTTCCCACGACCTCGGCGGCTGCCACTGCCAGCGTCCCCGTACCACAACCCACGTCCAACACCCGCTGGCCCGATTCCAACCGGGCTGTCGTGATGATCCTGCGCCGGAACCGTCCCTCTCGCCCTAGCGTCACGATCTTCAGCAGGAGGTCGTAGAACCCCGCCCAGTGAAGGACCGTTCCTTCGGTGTGCACTACCTGGTTGTCGGTTTGCATGTGGTTGCCCTCGAAGCCGGCACTCAGCCGGTCGTGTTTCGTTGGCGCGACGGCGCGGACTGTTCTCCTTTCGCCCGAACTCGGCACAGGCCCTGCTCAAAGCGCTGGAGGTAGTCGATGAAGCCATGCCACTCATCGTGGGTGAAATCGGACCAAACGCCCCGCAACTCGGCGGTCGCTTGACTGTGCACTTCGTGGATCAGCAGCGCGCCCGCAGGCGTCGTCTTGACGAGCCTGACCCTGCTGTCCGCCGGGTCGGCGCCTCGCTCGACCCATTCCCTACTCTCGAGGTCGGTCGCCACCCGGGTGAGCTCGCTGGGCGACAACCCGGCCGCGTTCGCCAGCTCCGTCATCCGCAAGGGACCGCCTGCGTCGCTGAGCGCGTCCAGGACCAAGAACTGGGTCAGGGGGATGCGCATCTGCTTCAGGACAGGCAAGTGCTGGGGATTGGTCAAGCGCCCGATGCGGCTGACGAGCCGCAGGATCTGCCGATAGTGGTCACGTTGTTTCATAGTGTGAAGTTATTACAAGATTACTTCACACTGTCAAGAACTTTTGGCCGGTCTCTCGAAAACAGGTCCCCGCTTGCGCGGTGCCGCGCAGACCCGCAACCCGTGGTATGCCCTCTCCAGTTCTCGGAGTTGCACCCATGTTTCTCGGCCGCCCCGCCGTCCTGTTGCTGCTCGCCTGGTTCTGCGTCGGCCAACGAGCGCTGGCGCAGCAGTGTCCGAACATGGAGGGCGCCAGTGCCAACCTTGGCCGCCAGGACGCCAGCGCCCGGATCGAGTTCATCCGCCACAGGATGCCGACGGCGCGCCGCAGAGCGAAGCGGTGGTTCTTGGGCTGGACGCTGAGCTTCACTGCCCTCACCGCCGGCCAGCTGGCGCTGATCCCGCTCCAGGACGACCCGGAGAGCAAACGGACCCTCTTGGTGAACTCCGGATCGACGGCGCTCGGCGCTGCTTTTCTGGCCTTCGCGCCCCCGAAGGTGATCCGCCATGAGAAGCGGCTGGAGGCGGAGCTCGCCGCAAAGACGGACGACCGCTGCGCCGTGCTCGCAGTCGCCGAGCAGCTCCTGCTCAGCGAGGCTGAGGCGGAGCAGTTCGGTCAGAGCTGGCTCATGCACGGGGGGAACGTGCTCCTCAACCTCGGCGCGGGGCTGCTCCTCGGCCTGGGCTGGGACTCATGGCAGTCGGCCTGGCTGACCACAGCCGTGGGGACCCTGGTCGGCGAGGTCATGATCTGGACCCAACCAATGGACGCCACCCGCGACTTGGAGCGCTATCGCACGGGCAAATGGATCGGCCAGACCGCCCGCCGACCGACCCTCCACGTACACCCGGTGTACGTCCGAGCCGGCGGCGGCGTTGGCTTATCGGGGCTTTTCTAGCCTGGAATGTGCGGTGTTTCAGGGACCAGCCCTTATCTGCGACCGGCTTGCCAGGACGGGTCGGGCGCCAGTTCGTCTCCCATACGGTGCATCACCTTCTTGGGAATCCAGCCCATGAAGGCCTGCCACCGCAGCGCGTCCCGGAGGGCCTCCTCGGCGGGGCGGGGGTTGTAGCCCAGCTCCTCGCGTGCCTTGCGTGAATCGTAGAGCATGTGGTGGCCCCACATCGTGGCGAGGGCGTCCGGGGAGAGCGGCGCGTCACCTCCGGTGAAGCGGGCCACCAGGGGCATTACCCGGGCGGCCACGGCGAGGAGGGCCCGAGGCGGCATGGCGTGGTTCGGTTTTCCCTTCGTCAGGCGGGCGACGAGATCGGCAAGCTCGAGGCGCTTCAGGTTCTCCCCGCCCAGGATGTAGCGCTCCCCCGGTCGGCCCTTCAGGGCCGCGAGGCGATGACCCGCAGCGACGTCCCGCGCATGGACCACGTTGACCCCGAAGAGCACGGGCCCCCCCTTGAACAGATCGCGTACCGCCGCGGTCGTCGGCGTGCTGCGGAAGTCCAGGGGCCCCACGGTGGCCGTGGGGTTCACGACGACGACCTCGGGGCCCTCTTCCTGTCCGAGGCGCAGGGCCAACGCCTCGGCCTCGAGCTTGGCCCGGACGTACGGCAGGTGCAGCTCCTGGTTGGTGTGGGTCTCGTCCAGGGGCGCGTCGGGGTCGCGCGTGTACCCGATGGTGGCCTGGGACGCGGTCACGACAACCCGGCGGACCCCCGCCGCCCGGGCCGCCTCCATGACATGGCGCGTGCCATCGACGTTGGGGCCGATGAAGTCCTCGTCCCGGGGGGCCCAGTTGCGGTGGACGGCCCCGACGTGGAAGACCAGCTCGCACCCCTCGACGGCGGCTGCGACGGTGTCGGAATCGGTCAGGTCACCCAAACGCACCTCGACGTCGAGTCCTTGAAGCCCGGAGGTGTTGGAGCCGGAGCGGTGGAACGCGACGACGTCATCGCCCGCGTCGAGAAGCTCGCGCACGACGTGGGCGCCGATGCGACCCGTGGCGCCGGTGACCAGGACCCTGGACATGGATGTCTCCTGTGAAGCCGTCCCACGAAACGTAACGACCTGACGCTCAGCCGCCGACCGCGCGGTGGTGATCGCGCGTGAATTACGTCACGACGACGGACCTTCGGTCAGCGAGTGGGACCTGGGCGGAACGAGAGTCGCCTTCGCCGATCAGCCACGGGCACTGACGCCCGAAGGGTCTCCGAGGCTCGATGTCCTCGCATTCCGGCTTTTCCAGCCTGAGAACCTGGACACCTTCCGGCCCGGGCAAGTGGCCGGCCTCCTACCTCCTGAAGACTCGGATGTGCGCGTGGCCCCCGACCTCGTGTGGGACCTCGTCGAGCACGCGGCATCCGAGCTCGAATCCCGCCCGGGTTCTCCCAGCGCGCACGAACTCGCGCGTGAGCTCCGACAACTGGTCGAAGCCGCCCGAACCGGCGAGGCCGATGCGCGAACGCACCTGCTCGTGCACTTCCTGCCGACCTCGTCTTGGGACGATGAGGGCGGATCACAGCCGATCGCCAACTCGATCCTGCGTGGCTTGAAGTGCCTGAGCCAATAGACCTGCGGCTACGCAGTCAGGCCGAGGGCAGGGAAGCGAGGGCGGACCGGGTTCCCCACACCGCCCCAAAAATAGCCTCCGACAACGAGAACACGCAGGGTGGAGGGCCAGCACCGCTCGTACACCACATTGACGGACTCGACTCTCTTGCTACCATCTCACCTGAGGGGAAGTGCGGAATAGACATAGCTGCAGCCCAGAGGACCGCCATGCAGAGGAAATGTTGACGCTGGAGAAGGTCGGTCCCGGGAACTTGTCGGATTGCGGGATCGGCTGCCTGACCAACCCGAAGAACCAAGGCTATCGACCCAAGGTCGAATGGCTGCGAGAGCGCTTCGCCGAGGGCCTTCGTTTCCTGCTGTTCCGCGATGCGAAGGGTAGGCCGCTGGCATTCCTCGAATACGTGCCGGGTGAGTACGCCTGGCGACCCGTGGACGCCAAAGGCTGGCTGTTCGTACACTGCCTGTGGGTCTATTCGAAAGGGCAGAAGGTGGGCGGGCTGGGCAGCCGGTTGATCCGGGCCTCCGTCGAAGAAGCGCGGCAGGCAGGGGCCACAGGCGTCGCGGCCATGGTCAGCGATGGACCCTGGATGGCCAGTAGACCGGTGTTTCTCAAGAACGGGTTCGAGCAGATAGCGGTGGCCGATCGATTCCAGCTGGTCGCTCACCGCCTGAAAACGGGCCCCGAGCCACGCTTCCGCGACATCAGCGCCAACCTGGCAGAGTACCGAGGCTTGCATGTCGTGTACTCAGCCCAATGCCCGATGCTGCCCAAGTCGGTGAACGACCTGTCGGAAATGGCAGCCGAGCACGGCCTGGAACTGAAGGTCACCTTGCTAAACAGCGCCCGCGAAGCACAAGACGCACCTTCCTATTATGGCGTCTTCAATCTTCTGTGGAATGGGCGGCTGCTGTCGGATCATTACGTGAGCAAGGGGCGATTCAAGAACGTTCTGCGGAAAGAAA
>JAFDJI010000368.1 GCA_019307545.1 Deltaproteobacteria bacterium
ACTTCTGGCCGCACAGCGGCCACATCTCCGAGGGTGACGCCTCACCCAACGACTTCTGGCCGCACAGCGGCCACATCTCCGAGGGTGACGCCTCACCCAACGACTTCTGGCCGCGCAGCGGCCAGACCTCCCCGCCCCGCTCAGGCCGCGCCGGCGAACTGCCGTTCCACCAACCGCCGATAGAGCCCGTCTCTAGCCACCAACTCGTCGTGTCGCCCCACCTCGGCGACCCGCCCCTCGTCGAGCACCACCACCTGGTCGGCGTGCTTCACCGTGGAGAGGCGGTGGGCGATGACCAGGGTGGTGCGGCCCACCATGAGCCGTTCCAACGCGTCCTGCACCAAGTGCTCGCTCTCGGCATCGAGAGCCGAGGTGGCCTCGTCCAGCACCAGGATGCGGGGGTCCTTGAGCAGGGCACGGGCGATGGCCACCCGCTGCTTCTGCCCACCGGAGAGGCGGACGCCCCGCTCGCCGACCGTGGTGGCGAACCCGTCGGGGAACTCGTCCACGAACCCCTCGGCGTTCGCGGCGCGCGCGGCCTCGCGGACCTCCTCGTCGGTGGCGCCGGACCGGCCGTAGCGGATGTTCTCGGCGATGGAGGTGGCGAACAGGATCGGTTCCTGGGAGACCACCCCGATGTGGGACCGAAGGCAGCGCGGCTCCAAGAGGCGCGCATCGTGACCGTCGATGCGGATGGTGCCCTCGGCGGGGTCGTACAGCCGCCCCAGCAGGGACGCCACCGTCGATTTGCCGGCGCCCGAGGGGCCGACGAGGGCCACCACCTCTCCGGGCCGGATCTGCAGGTCCAGACCGTCCAGGACGGTCACGTCCGGTCGGCTGGGGTAGGCGAACCGCACCCCGTCGAAGGCCACCTCACCCCGGATCTGATCGAGTACCTCTCCGCCCCCACGCTCGAGCAACGGCTGGCGGTCCAGGAGGGCGAACACCCGCTGCGAGGAACCGGCAGCCTTCATGAAGTCCTCGTACAGCCCGGAGAGCCCCCCGATCGACATCGCGACCATGCCCGTGTACAGAATGAACGCGGTGAGATCGCCCATGGTCATGTCCCCGCGCATGACCAGGTGCCCGCCGTACCACACCACCAACGCGATGGCGGAGGACCCGGCGAACCCCGCCACGCCCCGGAACGCCCCGATGGCCAGGGCGCGCTTCGCCGCGAGCCGGTAGGAATCGTCCACCGCGGCCCGGTACCGCTCCGTCTCCCACCGCTCCCGAGCGAAGGACCGCACCGTGCGCACGCCCACGAAGGTCTCCTCCGCCACCTCGGTGGAGCGGGCCAGCGCGTCCTGCACCTTGGCGGAGATCCGGCGGATGAAGCGACCGTACAGGGAGGCACCCACCGCGACCACCGGGACCACGGCCACCGCGAGCAAGGTGAGCATCGGGCTCATCCACAACAACAGCACCACCGCGCCCATGCCTCCCACGGTGAACCGCAGCGCCATGGAGACGTTCACCGTCACCGTGTTCTGGAGCACCGTGGTGTCCGAGGCCAGCCGGTTGGTGAGCTCCCCGGTGCGCGCCTGGTCGAAGAACGCGATGTCCTGGCCGATGATCGCTTGGTACAAATCACCGCGAAGGCGGGCCACCACCCGCTCCCCCGCGACGGTGAACAGCCATGCCCTGAGCATGGCGAACACCGACTGGACCGCAAACACCGCGATCAAGATCAAGGCAGCCCAGTTCAGGTTCGTGAGGTTCTGCTCCTCGACCACCGAGTCCACCATCCAGCGGACCGCTTGCGGATAGACCAGGCTCAGGCCCGAGGTGATCAGCAGGGCGACCGTCGCGACCGCGAGGATGGGCACCTCCGGCCGGGCCAGCAGCAGGATGCGTCGCAGCGGGACGCGCGCGCTGCTGGCAGCGTCACCGCCCGAGCTGCCGGCGTCACCTCCCGAGCTGCCGGCGTCACCGCCCTGGTTGGGGGCCTCGGCCTGGCGCTCTTCGGTCTGCTCCCCCGTTCGGGACATGCACGCTCCGGGTCAGACCCATAGCCTAAGCGCCCGGCCACCGTCGGGAAGTGCCGTCGAAGATCAGTCCTTCAATCCTCGATAGTCGAAGCTCACCCACAGGGTCTCGCCCAGGGCGAGCAGCTTCTCGAACGACACAGGTGTCCCCTCAATGGGCAGGCTCACCGGCACCGGAACCGCCCCTTCCCCGAACGCGCCGCTCCGCGCCTGGCTGGACGCGCTCTGCATCACCTGGGGGGTGGCGGCTTCAATGTAATAGACGTCCTGGCTGGGGATGGGGTTGGACAGGTAGTCCACCTTGCGCAAGCTGCCGTCCACGCTGGCCTTGCGGACCTTCGCGTCCTCGGGGGAGTACACCACCCAACTCACGTAGGTGGACGGGACGTCGGCGGTGGGAAGCTCCGCCCGGAAGGCGCCCCGGCCGGCCTGGTTGGGACCCTCGGCGTCCTCCACGTACACCACCTCCACCTCGAAGGCGGCCAGCGCGCCCCCCGCAGTCTGTGAGCGCACCAGGGGGACCAGCACCCTTCCGTCGCCTGACAGCGCTGGCTGCACCGCACGACCGCCCAGGGACGCACTCCACAGCTCCGAACCCTCGGGGAGCTTCATGCGCAGGAACTGCTTGCGGTTGTTGCGCACCTGGTACTTCACCGAGGTGAGCCGCCGGCCGTCCCGGGTCCACATGGTGGTGGCGCGCGTCTGGTCGAGGAGGGTGACCAGCACGTCCACGTCGTCGTGCTGGGAGACCTGGAGCGGGATGGTGGCGTCCGCCTCCAGGTACTTGTACCCGAGGAGCACCGGCTGGCCGGTGATGCCGAGAATCGCGGCGGGCAGGCTGCGCACGTCCACCGGCGTGGCTCCTTTGGCCTCCTGCCCCGCGATCTCCAGGTTTCCGCGCGCTTCCACGCCGAGCCACCCCTTGACCCGCTCTGCCCCGAGGGGAACCGGCAAGGGTGCCACCGCGACCAGGTCACCCTGCCCGACCACCTTCTCCATGGTCAGGGTGAGGGGGTAGGCCCCCTCGGCCGCGTAGTTGAGGAGGACGGAGAGCTGGCCGCCCTCGCTGAGGGTCCAGTCGCGGATCCCGGCCCCGGCGACATCGAGCAGGGTCATACCGTCCGGGATCTGCACCTCGAGGTGATCCACCGGTGCGAAGAGGATCGTGTGATGCAGCGTGGAGGTGGCCTGGAGCAGTCCGTCGCCGATGCCCACCAGCGTGTAGACCTCGGCATAGATCCGGGGGTCCAGCTCCTCGGCCTCGGGGATCTCGCGTTGCCAGGTGATGGACAGGGTCCCGCTGGGGGGCAGGCTCGCCTCCACGATTCGCCGGTCCCCCTCCACGCGGTCCTGCTGGATGCGGGCGTTGGCCACCGTGAAGGCGAGGTCCTCCCGCGCGGGGACCGCGAGGCGGATCTCGGACGACGCGGCGCGGGTGAGTTCGAAAGAGAGCCCGCTCGAGCCCTCGGAGGTGAACACCGAGGCGGCAAACTCCAACTCCACCTCGAAGGCCCCCCGCCGGTCGGTCACCAGCACGTACCAGGCGCCGTCCACCACCACCGGCGCCTCCTGCCCGTCAATGGTCGCGGAGCGCAGGGCTACGCCGGTCGGGAGCAGCCACACCTTGGTCCACCCCTCCGCCTTCAGGATCTCCACGTTCAGGGTGGCGCGGAAGACCGCCGAGACCGGCTCGCCGTCCTCCAGGACCACCTCGCCGTCGTAGTGGGCCGAGGGGGCGGAGTAGTCCAGCGGCGCCTTCTCCGGCTCCTTGTCCTTGTCCTTGGCGGCCTCGTACAGCTTGAGGAACTCGGGCAGCGTCATCACGACCCGCTCGGGTGCTTCGGTTGCGTGCGCGGGAAGGGCAATGGCCAGTCCGAGCAGCAGGGTCGGGGCTCTCATCGGTGACTCCTCTTGCGTAGGGGGATTCGGGCCCGGATCACCACCTCCTGGGCGGTGTCGGCGGGAAGCAGTTTTTTCTGGTAGCGAACCGCCTCTCCGGCGGCGGGAATGGTCACGGAGAGGGCAGAGGCGGTGACGACCGGCTCGGGAAGGCGCTCCAGGGGGGCAGCGACGGGGAGGTTCGCGTCGCCGAACCTGTCACCGCGTGCGTCGCCGACGCCGCCGAGGGTGACGGAGGCGGAGGAGCTGCCGGGTTCGGACGAAGCGCCCTTGGCCGCCTTGTCGCGCTTGCCGCCGATGCGGATGCGCGGGAGGCGGATGCCACCGCTGCGGCGCGCGTAGAACCCCGTGGTCTCCGATGCGGTCTTCACCACCATGTCATCGGGCTCGTCCGCAGGAGCGGGTTCGGCAGGAGGGTCCAGCGCGATGGTCGTGGTGTCCAGCGCGTCGCCAACCGCTCCAGCCGCTCCCCCGCCTCCGGCGCCGGTGCCGCGCACCCCCAGGCCGCCGACGCCGGACGCGCCGCGACCCACACCGCTCACCACGCCGCCGGAGACCTCGCCGAACCCGTACCCGTGGCCAGCTCCGTACCCGACCGCGCCCATCTCCTCGTCCTCGTCGATCGCCTGACCCCACAGCACCAGGGGCTCCTCCTCCATTGGAGGCATCTCCTCCACCGAGGGTGCCTCGACCGGCTTTTCGTCCACGGCATTCCAGGACACGTCCGGACCTCGCACCACGGAGATCTCCCGGTTGTCGAGTTCCTGCTCGATCTCCTCGAGGCGGTACAGGTACCCGGAGACCTTGGTCTTCAACTCGACCGCTTCCTCCTGCTCCAGCTTCTCGAGGGTCTTGCCGATCTCCAGGGCGGACTGGAAGTACACCTCTGCCGACTCCAGGTCGCCGGCG
>JAFDJI010000369.1 GCA_019307545.1 Deltaproteobacteria bacterium
TGGCTCTGCGATTGGCCGGAGACGGTGTTCTCCTTGGTCAGGCCGTCCTGGCCGATGACGAAGGCCGGGTCCTCGGTCGAGATCTTGGCCAGGGCGTCGCGCATCCGGTCCTCATCTCGCCGGGTCGCCGGCTTGACGATGAAGATGCTCATGGGCGGTGGGATTACGAAGCCGGGCAGCAGGACTTCGTCCGCCTTCGCGCCGCCACGGGTGTCGCCGGTGCGGGTGGCCTTGAGCTTGGCCACCGCGACCAGGTCGCCGACGGTGGCGGAGTTGGCGTCGAAGAGCTTCTTGCCGACCAACCAGTGCAGGTGGCCGAGGCGCTCGGTGCTCTCCTGGGTGGTGTTCTTCACCTCCGCGTCGGTGCCGAGGCTTCCGCGCAGGACCCGGATCACGCTCACCATGCCGGCGTAGGGGTCGATGATGCTCTTGATCACGCGGCCGACGAAAGGTGCGTCCGGGTCGCCCGCGATGACGTCGCCTGCGTCATCCTCCCTGCCAGGCCGGTCCTTCGCCGAGGGGAGGGCCTTGGTGAAGTCGAGCAGCTCGGTGATGCCCTTGTTCTCGGAGGCCACCCCGAACAGGACCGGGACCACCCGCCCTTCGCGCAGGCTTTCGCCCAATCCCTTGAACACCTCCTCCTGGGTGAGTTCGAGGGTGTCGAGGTACTTTTCGAGAAGCTCGTCGTCGCCCTCGGCCGCCGCCTCGGTGAGCGTCTCGAATGCGGCTTCCACCTCGTCCGCGAGGTCGTCGGGAACGGGTCCTTTGTCAACCGCGCCGCTCTGGTCCCCCTTGAAGAACCGTGCTTCGTTCGTGAGCAGGTCTACGACCCCCTTGAAGTCGGATTCGCGGCCGATGGGGACCTGCACGGGGACTGGCTTCACGCCGAGGACTTCTTCAATCTCCTTGAGCACCTTCTCTGGGTTGGCGCGCTCGCGGTCCATCTTGTTCATGAAGATCATCCGCGGCAGCCCAGCCTCGGTGGCGAAGCGCCAGGTACGCTCCGTCTCCACCTCCACCCCGTCCACCGCGGAGATCACGAGCACCGCGGAGTCGACGTTCTTCAGCAGCCAGCGGGCCTCGTGGATGAAGCTGCCGTCGCCCGGGGTGTCCACCACGTGGATCCGGCGCCCGTCGAAGGCGCAGGTCGCCACGGCCGCGTTGAGCGAGCCGCCGCGGTCCTGCTCCTCGGGCTCGTAGTCGAGCAGCGACGTCTTTTCGTTGACGCTCCCGAGGATGTGGGTGACCCCGGTGAGCAGCAAGATCGCTTCGGTGAGACTGGTCTTGCCGCACCCCTGGTGGCCTAGCAGGGCCACGGTCCGGATATCGCTGGGCGCTGTGTCGTTCATGTTTCCGACTCCCATTCAGGTCGCCATCGGGGCTTGTTCTGTCGTGCGGCTCGTCGTGCGCGGCCGTACTCCGTTGTCGGAGGTCTGGCACCTTAGCCACTTCCGCCCGCCGCGACCATCCTCCCAGGAGGCTCCCTGTCGGGGCCCGTGGGCGCCATGTCGGGACCCGAGGGTGCGACGTGGGGGGGCGCACTGGGCGATCGTGCCGGTCAACCCCCTGTTCCCTGTGGGGACCGACGATGATACCCTCGGGCCGCTTCATTCAAGGAGGTCCATCGTGTACGGCATCACTCGCCTCGGCGTCCTGCTCCTGTCCCTCGGCGTGGCCGGCTGCGGAGGGGAGACCCCTGTACCCACGGGTCCCGAGGGCCCAGAGGGTCCGGAGGAGGTCACCCTCAAGGTCGACAAGGGCGTCGACCTGGAAAAGAAGGTCATCAAGATCGGCACCCTGGACGATCTGAGTGGCCCCGCCGCGACGATCAGCAAACCCTTCGCCAATGGAAAACGCCTCTTGGCCGCCCGGATCAACGCCGGCGGGTCAGGGATGCTCCCCGAGGGCTGGAAGGTCGAGCTGATCGAGCGTGACCACGGCTACAACCCGACCAAGTCGGTAGCGGCCTACAACGAGATCAAGGAGGACGTGCTCTTCATCGGCACCAGCTTCGGAACCCCGAACACGCTGCCCCTGCGGCCGCTCCTGGAGCAGGACGGCCTGGCCGCGTTCCCGGCCTCCCTGTCCTCCCAGATGGCGGCCCACCTGCATACCCCGCCCCTCGGCCCCGCCTACGAGTTGGAGGCGCGGCGTGCGGCGGATTGGATCGCCGCCACCGCCGGAGAGGACGCCAAGCTCGGCATCGTCTACCAGAAGGACGACTACGGCGAGGATGGCCTGCTGGGCTTCAAGGCGGGTGCAGCGCATCACGGCATGACGATCGTGTCCGAGCAGACCATCGCAGCCGGTCAGAAGGACTTCGCCGCGGTGGTGATCGGCCTGAAGGGCGCGGGCGCGACCCACGTGATGATGACCACGCTGCCCAGCGCCACCGGCCCGATCCTCGGGACCGCGGCCCAACTCGAGTACATGCCGGTGTGGGTCGGAAACACCCCGGCGTGGATCGACAAGTTCTTCGTCCCCGAGGTCATCCCCTCGGTGGTGTTCACCAACTACCACCAGATGAACGGCCTGCCGTTCTGGGGCGAGCCGGTGCCCGGCATGGACGACTTCCTGAAGGCCTGGGAGACCCACGGCACCGACATGGGGGATCCGGACAGCTACACCGTATGGTCCTACATCCAAGGGATGGTCCAGATCGAGGCCGCCCGGCGCGCCATCGAGGGCGGGGACATCACCCGGGCCGGCTACATGAAGGCACTGCACTCCATCGATGGGTGGGATGCCGGCGGGATGTTCCAGCCTCTCACGCTCAGCGGATTCCCCTACGTGGTCGGGACCAAGACCCGCGTGTTGAAGCCGGACTTCGAGAGCAAGTCCTGGACGGTAGCAGCCGACTATGCGGTGGCCCAGTCGGTCCCCGCAGCGTCTGAGGGAGCCGGTGCCGCCGACGCGCCGAAGGAGGGCGCCGAAGGGGGTGAGTAGCGGCGAGCCGCGCCCCGATCCCACACCCCGGATCCTGCTCGAGGTCGCCAACCTGGAGACCGTCTACCACTCCGTGGTGCGGGTCCTGCACGGCGTCAGCTTCGAGGTCCCGGAGGGGGGGATCGTGGCCCTGCTCGGGCCGAACGGCGCGGGCAAGACCACCACGCTGCGTGCGATCACCGGCCTGCTCGACATCCACAACGGGGAGGTGACCAAGGGCATCATCCGCTTCGAGGGGCGGTCCCTGGTCGGGTTGTGTCCCGACCAGGTGGTGGCCCGGGGCAGCGCCCAGGTCATGGAGGGGCGGCGCATCCTGGCCGAGCTGACCGTCGACGAGAACCTGCGCGCTGGCGCCTGGTCCGCGGACCGGTCGCAGGTCCGCGAGGATCTGGAGCGCGCATTCGAGCGGTTCCCGGTGCTGGGGCAGCGCAGGCGCCAGGCGGCGGGCTACCTCTCGGGGGGGGAACAGCAGATGCTCGCCATCGCCCGCGCCCTGATGTCCCGTCCGAAGCTGCTGCTCATGGACGAGCCCTCCCTGGGGTTGGCGCCCAAGGTGGTGGGGGACGTGGCGCGGCTCATCCGGGAGATCAACGAGGAGGGCGTGTCCATCCTGCTGGTGGAGCAGAACGCCGCCCTCGCCCTCGCCCTCGCCGAGCGGGCCGCGGTCCTGGAGACTGGCAAGGTGGTGTTGGAGGGCACCTCGGAGGAGCTCTTGGAGGACCAGGACATCCGCGAGTTCTACCTGGCGGTGGGTGGCGAGGGGCGGCGCAGCTTCCGCGACGTGAAGCACTACCGTCGCCGCAAGCGGTGGCTGAGCTGATGGCCGCACCGCTGCTGGTTGCGGAAGACCTGACCCTCGCCTTCGCGGGGGTCAAGGCGCTGGACGGGATTTCACTCGCGGTGCCGCAGGGGTTGCTGTTCGCGATCATCGGTCCGAACGGGGCCGGGAAGACCTCGTTCTTCAACTGCATTTCGGGACTGTATCGGCCCCAGGGGGGGACGTTGCAGTTCGATGACCAAACCCTCTTGGGAATGCGACCCCACCGCCGAGCGCTCCTCGGGATCGCGCGTATGTTCCAGAACCTCGCGCTCTACGAGCACCTCTCGGTGATGGAGAACATGCTCATCGGGCGCCACCACCTGTACAGCACCCGGTGGTGGCAGGACGTCCTGTGGACGCGGAGGGCACAGCGCGAGGAAGTGCGCCATCGCTGGCGGGTCGAGGAGATCATCGACTTCCTCGACCTGGAGCGGTATCGCGACCTGCCCTGCGGCATCCTCCCCTTCGGCGTTCTGAAACGGGTGGAGCTGGGGCGGGCCCTGTGCATGGACCCGCGGCTGCTGCTCCTCGACGAGCCCGCTGCCGGGCTCAACCAGGAAGAGACCGAGGACATGGGCCGGTACATCCTCGACATCAGGGAGGAGCTGGGGGTCACCCAGATCCTCATCGAGCACGATCTGCACCTGGTCCTGGACCTCGCCGACCACGTGGCGGTGCTGGACTTCGGGCGCAAGATCGCGGAGGGGACACCGGACGAGATCGCCACCCACCCCGCGGTGGTGGAGGCCTACGTGGGAACGCCGTTTTCGGAGGGGGCGTGAGCGAGCGCGACCAGCTGTGGCGCACCCTCCCAGGGCGTCTCGCGGTACACGCCGCGGAACGACCGGACCGGGTGGCCCTCCGCGAGAAGCGGTTCGGGGTCTGGCAGGAGATCACCTGGTCGCGGTACTACCGGGCCGTGAGCACGGTGGGGCGGATGCTCTGGGGGCTGGGGGTGCGCCCGGGGGACCACGTGGCCATCCTCGGCGACAACCGGACCGAGTGGCTGTACGCCGACCTCGGCGCCCAG
>JAFDJI010000370.1 GCA_019307545.1 Deltaproteobacteria bacterium
GCTAAGGGAGGCCCAAGAGGCCGTGAAGAAGGCCAAGGAAGAAAGCAGATTCGAGTCCGACCAATTCAGCAGGTGCATGACGGGCAAGCCAAGACTGGGCGCACTCGGTTGCGTTGCCAACGAGAAGCAGACCGAGGCCCACAAAGACTTGGAGGACGCCGAGGCTGCGGCTGAAGCAGCCCAGAAGCTCGTGGAAGAACTCCGGGCGAAACTGCCCCCCGAAGTCGTAGAGGAATACGACCAATCCTCCCTAGGGCCGCCGTAGCGCGCGCCTCCTGCTACTTTGGCCGGGCGCCCTTCTTCGGCTCGACGCTCGGCACGCTGACGTCGGCCGCGATGGCATGGGACATGATTGGGTGACGCACCAGATCGAGAACTGCCCCTTGGACGACGAGAATCAGCCACCACGCAAGATCATCCACGTCGACATGGACGCCTTCTACGCCTCCGTGGAGCAGCGCGACCACCCCCACCTCCGCGGCAAGCCGGTGGTGGTGGGTGGCAGCCCGGAGGGGAGGGGAGTGGTGGCGGCGGCCAGCTACGAGGCCCGGAAGTTCGGCATCCACTCCGCCATGCCGGCCGCGCGGGCCGCTCGGTTGTGCAGGGACCTCGTCTTCCTCCACCCGGACTTCATGAAGTACCGGGAGGTCTCGCGGCAGCTGCGCGCGATCTTCGAGGACTACGCCGACCACATCGAGCCCCTGTCCCTCGACGAGGCCTTCCTCGACGTCACCGAGAACAAGGCGGGGCTACCCACCGCGACCGCGGTAGCCAAGGAGATCCGGCGGCGGGTGCGGGATGAGTTGCGGCTGACCTGCTCCGCGGGGGTCTCCTCGCTGAAGTTCGTCGCCAAGATCGCGTCGGACTACCGCAAGCCCGATGGGCTGACCGTGGTACCGCCGGAGCGGGTGCTGGCATTCATCCACCCCATGCCGGTGCGGAAGCTGCCCGGGGTGGGGCCGGCCACCGAGAAGCGGCTCAACGACATCGGGATCTTCACGGTGGGCGACCTCGCGGCGGTGCCAGCGGCGGACGTCCACCGCCGATTTGGCAAGCACGGGGCGTACCTGTGGCGAATGGCGCATGGCGAGGATCCGCGCCCGGTGCAGTCCTCGCAGCCGCGCAGGTCCCAGAGCGCGGAGCAGACCTTTGCGGAGGACATCGAGGACCGGCGGACCTTGGAGCGGATCCTCGCCGGCCAGGCGGAGCGGGTCTGCCGGGGGCTGGAATCGGCGGGGCTTCGGGGGCGGACGGTGACCATCAAGGTGCGCTACGGCGACTTCACCACCGTCACCCGCTCCGAGACCCTGGAGCAGCCCACCAACGACCCCTTCCGGGTCGCGGAGATGGCCACGGCTCTCCTGGACAGGACCGAGGCGGGGTTGCGCCCGGTGCGGCTGGTGGGGGTGGGGGTGGGCAACCTGGTGGGGAGGGAGGAGACGCTGCAGTTGGAGCTACCCCTGGAGTTCGACGACTGACGCGGAAGGCTCGTGCGGTATGCACCGACCTCGCACCGGGGTATTCTCTCCCTCCGAGGGCCGCCCAGGCACGGAGGGGAAGGCATGACCGACGATCTACCGCGTCAACTCGGGGATACGGCCCTCTGTCAGGGGCTGACCCGGTCGGAGTTGGTCCGGGTGGCGGAGTCGGGGCGGGTGGAGCACTGGGCCGAGGGCTCCGTGGTGATGGAGGAAGGCACCCAGGGTCCGCGGGTCGTGGTGCTCCTCGACGGGTGCGTGCAGATCTTCAAGCGCGGTGACGACGGCGAGGAGCGGATGATCGCCGAGGTGGGCCCCGGCGGGGTGCTCGGCGAGGTGAGCCTGCTCCACGATCGGCCGCGCTCCGCGACGGTGCGTGCCGCCAAACCGCTGCGGGTGTTCGCCATGGACCGCTCCACCTTTCAGGAGATGGTGGAGGACGGCGACCCGGCGGCCCTGAAGATGGGCCTCGCCATCGCTCGCGTGCTCTCGAACCGCGTGGTCGCCCTGAACGATAAGGTGGTCGACCTGTTGGAGCACATCTCGGGGCACCAGCCGGTCGAGGAGTTCTCCGAGTACCGGCAGCAGCTCTTCACCAAGTGGGAATTCTAGGGCGTCCCGGAGGCTGGCATTGACACCTTTCGGCTCCTGGCCACCATCGTCGGAATCATCCTCGCCTACGAGTTGGTGCGCCTGGGGGTCGTGAGGGGGTTGAGGCGCTGGGTGCGCCGGGGCGCCATCGAGTTCATCCGCCGGTACCGCATCCAGCTGGAGTCCATCCGGTTCATCGACCGGGTGTGGATCCGCGAGCGCCTCGCCCTGGACCCGGAGATCGACGAGACGGTGCTGGAGGTCGCCAGGCAGACCGGCGAGCCCATCGCCGTCCTCCGGATGCGGGTCGACGAGTACGTCGAGGAGATCGCGCCGTACTTTTCCGTCACCGCCTACTACCGGACGGGTGCCTGGCTCGCGAAGCGGCTCGTGGACTTCTGCTTCGAGTTGGTGGTCGACCCGGATGGCTACGAGCGGCAGGCCGCGCAGGTACCCGAGGGGGCGATTCGGGTCTATGTCATCAACCACCGCTCCAACACCGATGCGGTGGTGCTCGCCTACAGCTTGCTCCGACGCACGCCGCTGTCCTACGCGGTGGGCGAATGGGCGCTGGTCTGGCCCCTTCACACGCTGTTCCGGATGTTCGGGAGCTATTTTGTGCGCCGCGGTGAACAGGACCCCGTTTACCGGGTGGTGCTGGAGCGCTTCGTGCAGATCCTCACCGGTCACGGCGGGGTCACCGGGTTCTTCATCGAGGGCGGGCTCTCTCGGGATGGGGCGCTGCGGGAACCGAGGATCGGGCTCCTCGATTACCTGGTGCGGGTACGGCGGGAGCACCCGGACCGGGACATGGTGTTCCTGCCCGTGGGTCTCAACTACGACCGGGTGCTGGAGGACCGCAACCTGGTGGCCGAGCGGGACGGGCCGCTGCCGCGGCGTGGCTTCTACCGGCGCATGCTGAACCTGGCTGGGATCGCGTTCTGGCTGCCCCTGCTCGTCGGGGCGAACCTCCTCAAGGTGGCGACCCGCTCCCACCAGAAGTTCGGGTACGCCGCCATCACCTTCGGCAAACCCCTTCGGCTCACCGAATGGCCCGGAGGCGCGACCATGCACCTGCTGGGGGACGAGGAGCGCCGGGAGGCGGTGGAGGCGCTCGCGCACGAGTTGCTCGTGAACCGGGTGGGCGCGGTGGTACCGGTCACCCCGGTGCCGGTTCTGTGCGAGGCTCTCGTCCGCACCGGAGATGCCCCCACCCACCGGGTGCGACGGGCGGTCCGCGAGGTGCTGGGGGAGTTGCGTGCGCTGGAGGTGCCGATTGCGTTGGGCCAGGCCTTCGAGGCCCTCCGCACCCGTCGCGCCTGGGCCGAGGGGGAGGGAGAGCTGGGGGTCGCGGAGCGCCTGGATCGGGAGGAGGCCGACCTGGTCCTGCTCCTGGCCACCAACACCATGACGCGCCGACGGGTGCTGCTGCAATGGGGCACTGAGCTGAGGGTGGTTCCAGGCGAGGAACCCATCGTGGGGTACTACGCCAACTCGATCCGGCATCATTTCGAACGCCAAGAATCGTGAGGGCATGATCCCGGGTTTGCGCCCACCCACGGGACGTGGTTCGCTATTAGCGTAGGGCCCAGGGGGGCCCGGGGCGAGGAGGGGTCATGGTACGCGCGACATTCGTGCTGTGCATCGTGGGGTTGTCTGTTGGCTTCGAACCTGCTCGGGCGGGGACCTTCACCGTCGACAGCACCGGGGACCAGGACGACACTGTTCCGGGGGATGGCTCGTGCAGCACGGCCGCGAACACCTGCACGCTACGTGCGGCGCTCTCGGAGACCTTCGCCTTGGCGGGGGCCGACGACATCCAGTTCGCCATCGCCGGGGAAGGGCCACACATCCTGCATCCTTCGATGCCCTATTCACCGTTCGAGGTGGGGACCCTCGACGGGTACACCCAGACGGGCGCAGCCGCGGCGACCGAGAGCACCAATGCGGTGATCCAGATCGCCATCGACGGTTCCAACCTCGGTGGACTCGCTTCGATTGCCCCAATCTCCCAGGGCGTCCTCACTGTGCAGGCCGGGCCCGCCACGGTGCGCGGGCTGTCCATTTTCGGTGCTCCGGATTCCCCCTTCGGTGAGATGGGTGTGGCCATCATCGTTCCCAGCAACCCGGACGGCGACATCCAGATCGAGGGCAACTACCTGGGCACGGACCCGACCGGTGCGCTCTCCCTGGGTGGGAGGCATGGGGTGCTGCTCGGGGCCACGGGCGACGACACCGCCGCGGTGACCGTGGTCATCGACGGGGTCACCGTCGGAGGTGCCGCCGCATCCCAGCGGAACGTGATCGTGGGCCACCGGTTCGGCATCGCGATGCGATTCGCCACGGATGTGGATGTGGTGGGCAACTACCTCGGCGTGGGCGCCAACGGAACCAGCCCGCTTCCCAACCAGGACGCCATCAGAGGTCCCTCCGAGGGCGCTCCTCTCGGCGACGTGACGCTCGCGAGCAACGTCATCGCGCACAACACCGGTGTGTCGGTCGATTTCGGCCACGGCATGGCATCCCTCACCCTCGATGCCAACACAATCGGGGTCGACACCGCTGGAAACGCGGCCCCGAACGCCGACGGTACGATCCTGGTGGCGGACAGCGCGGAGGTATCCGGCAACACCTTCACGGGGCGGGCGGTCGCGCTCACCGCCCCGGTGGATGCCTCTGTCACCGGCAATACCTTCACCGACAACCTGACGGAGATCAGGGTC
>JAFDJI010000371.1 GCA_019307545.1 Deltaproteobacteria bacterium
TGACGAAGGGGGTGAAGATGCTCTCCAGCAGCTGATCCTGGATTCCAGGACCGGTATCGCGGATTGCGATTTGAACGTGGTCTCCGACGGGTCGGGCCCTCACCGTGATCCGGCCCTTTCCCTGCATGGCTTGCGCGGCGTTGGTGAGCAGGTTGGCGAGCACCTGCTCGATCTGGCCGCGGTCCGCGTGCAGCACCAGGTCCGCAGGTGCGACATCCACGTCCATCTGCACCTGGGACAAGGGGATCTCGGCTACCCCCGAGGCCGCGGAGATCAGCTCCTCGACGAGGCACCGATCCAGCTCGGCGGCCCGTGGGCGGGCGAAGGTCTGCAGGTTCTGCACGATTCGGGCGATGCGCTGGACGTGCTTGTCGATGACCTGGAGCTGGTCGCGGAGTGGCTCGAGGTCCTCCGGATACAGTCGCTCGATGAGGTCGAGCCTGAGCCGGATCACTGCGAGCGGGTTGTTGATCTCGTGGGCGACGCCAGCGGCCAGGTTGCCGATTGCAGCGAGGCGACGGGCGTGGTGGAGCTCGGCCTCCAGCTGACGGCGCAACGTCACGTCCCGGAGCACCACCTGCAGCGCTCCGGCGTACCCGGGTAGCAGGCTCGCGGTCACGCTAACCACCCGCCCATCCACCAGCCGCAACTCCGGCATGACGTCTCCCACACCCTGCTCCACCACGATTCGACGGGCACGCGCCGCAGAGGTGTTGTCGAACAGGCGGGAAAATTCCCTGCCAATGAGCTTTTCGGGCTCGATGTCCAGGGCAGAGAGGCTGGTCTGGTTCGCCGCGGTGATGCTGTGATCCTGGTCCACGGTGACGATCATGTCCGGGCTGTGGTCGAAGAGGGCGCGGTAGCGGGCTTTGGAGGTGTGGAGCGCGCGCGTTCGCTGCTGGATGATGGTCTCCAGGCCGGAGATGGCCTTCTGGAGTGCGAAGACGCCCTCTCCCGAAGGGACCTCCGCCTGTTCGATGCGCCGCACCAGCACCTCGATGGTCTTGCGGGCGGCTCGCAGCTCCTCTTCCACGGTGGGTGCGCCGCGCGGCGTCAAGGCGCGTCTCCGGACGGCTGGGCCAACACCAGGCCGGTGAGGGTGTGGTTCACCTGCATCGCGCCGAACTGTTCGCCGTAGGTCACGAACCCCGCCGCGGGCAGCGGGCACATGGCCCGGTACAGCTCCGGTACGGTTCCGTGGCTCTCCGCCTCCAGCATCCGACCGCCACAGTTGAACAGCAGCATTCCCTCGGGGGTCCCCTCCAATGTGGCGAGCGCTTCCTGCACGCCAGCGGCGGTGCGCTCCACCAGGTCACCCCCCTGCATCACCCGCAGGACGGCGCCCTCCTCCACGGCACCCCCCATGAGCAGTTCGTCTCCCTGCAGGGTCATCACCGAGCGCAGGTAGAAGCGATCGCCCACCCCGAACCCCAGGGTCACGGTGCGCTCCGCGGCGACGCCCGAGGGGTCGCTCCGGAACACCTCTTCGGAGACGGACAGGATCTGTGCCATGACCCGGTCCGCCGGCCAGCCGTCGAGCTCGCGGATGGTCCGGCGCGCTGGGTCCGCGTCCGTGACGACCACCCGGGTCTCGGTGGGTAGGTAGTGGTGCACATGAAAGGCATGGAAGGGCACGTTTGGCTCGAGCAGGATCACCACCCCGCTGCCGGGGCGCGCCTCCCCATTGCACCAAGCCCAGGTCTGCTGGAATCGAAAGTCGTCCCCGGCACTTCCGCCAACCAGCGGGATTCCGGGGGCGTAGACTCCGAGGGAGGCCACCAGGATCTCTTCCATCCCGGAGAGTCCGTCGGTGAGGGTGACGAGGACCTGCTCTTGGGGCGACAGGGTGCTTCGGTCCTTGCCGAGCGCGTTCGAGAGCGTTCCCACGATCCGACGCCCCTCCTCGAACTGGAAATCCGCCAGGTCCGCCAGCAGCACCCCCGAAGCCCGGCAGGGCGGGTGGAGCGCCACGATGGAGACACCCCCCTTGGTGAGGCCTGCCGGCCCGACCTCGCCCATCGTGGTGCAGCCCAGGGTGAGGGCATCGGGCCACTCCTCCGCCAACCGACGCGCCAGATGCGGTACGTCGTGGTAGCTGCTCGCGAAAGCCAGCACCACCGAAGCATGGGGTGCGTCCAAGCCGTCGACCAGCTCTCCCACTGCGGCGTCGGTGTCCTCCGCGGTGCTGGCGGCGACCGAAAGGAGGGATGCGGGTGTTTTCGTCATCGAGACCGCTCACTACCGACTTGGATGCAGACATCCCGTTGGGGGCTCGTCCCAGATCTGGAGTTGGTACGACGCGTCCACCTCGCCGTGTGCCCCAGCCACCCCGATGAGCAGCGAGTATGCATACCCCGGGAATCCCGGCATGCACAGCACCTCCGGTTGCCCCGGATTCGGGCGAGTGCCGCGGATGTAGCTGCACTCACCGGTACCGGAGAGGAGGAGGTCGGGGGGCACGCTGCTGCCCCCGACGGACCGTTGCGCCCCGTAGAGGCTGAGATCCGTCCCGTCGTTCGGAACCATGCGGAGGTAGATGTCGCGCCCGTCGCCCTGGTCGAAATCGTGCCAGACGTGTTTCCCGAAGAAGTATGGATTCTCCAGGGTCGTCCAGCAGGCCAGGCTGCCACTGTTCGCCCAGGCCAGGTCGTCGTCCGTGGTCAGCTCGGTCCCCTCGACGAGAGAACCCATGAAGGTCTGGTCGGGGGCTCGGAACGGGACCTCGGAGCCATTGTCGGTGCCGGTCCAGGTGTTCAGGAAGCCCGTATCGGAGCCCGTGTCCGAGTCCGTGTCGTCTCCCCGGCACCCCGCGAAGATGAGCAATGCCGCGAGGCACGTGGCGCGCATGGGTACCTCCCTGTGCGGCTATCACATGCGGACCAGGGTTGGGCCAGGGGCGAACACGACCGCTCCCTGGGTTAGGCTTGGCACTCCTCACTCCATCGACAGGACGAGTCCGACATGAACGAGCTGTGCCACGCAGAGGTGTTCGAATTCCATCGGTTCCTGATGAAGTGGTACTCGGGTCGCGACGAGCCGGACAAGCTCACCTTCACCGAGTTCAGCGACGTGCTCGATACGGAGTTCGCGCTCGTCACGCCCTACGGGCGCATCGTGAGCCGGGAGGATCTGCTGACGGCGGTGTGGGAGGCCTACGGGGCCCACGCGCGCGCCAAGGGACCATTCCGGGTGTGGGTGGAGCGGTTCGAGGGACGCCCCCTCACCCCGGAGCTCCACCTGTGCACCTACGAGGAGTGGCAGTGGGTGGACGCGCGTACCCGCATCCGCCAGACGACCGCGATCTTCCGGAAGAGCGAGATGGCCCGGAACGGGGTGGAGTGGGTGCACGTGCACGAGACCTGGCTCACCCCGTCGAAGCTCGACACCCCCGCCTAGGGAACTCCTGGCGCGCACACCCTCCTAGAGCCTGTACGGGGACAGGTGCACCTGCACCCGCGCGGGGGTGACCCGGGGCGGATCGTCCCAGGACCAGCCCTGGAGCACGATGATGAGGTCGCCCTTCCCGTCGGCGTTGATGTCGCCGGCGGGGATGACCTTGGTGGCCCACGAGTAGTCGCGGTCCACCTCGAACTCGAACACCGCGTCTGCCTGGGCGAGACTGAGCGTCGCCGCGCTGCGCATGGTCTGGGCGGTGATCAGGTACGTACGGGCCGTGAGCGCTGCGCCTTCCATGCGTGTCCCCACCACCAGGTCGCCGAGGCCATCCCCGTCCACGTCTCCTGGAGAGGTGACGTCGACGATCGACCACCCGGGTTCGCCCACCAGTTGGACCATGGCCTGCGCGGCCAGATCGATCTGGCCGGGGCTTACCAGGTACCCGGCGTCCACTGCCGAGAGGGTGGTCTGGTCGCCGACCCAGGAGATCACGGCCTCCTTTCGGCCGTCACCGTTCAGGTCGGCTGCTGCGAGGTGCGCCCCGATCTCGGTTCCCGGAGCCACGAAGCGTCCGTGGGCGTCGGACATGTCGAGGATGCGAGTTCCGTAGAGGCTGCGCCCCGTGACCAGCCACGCCGTCCCGGTCCCGGCGAAATCCGGGGTGCTGATCAGCATCTCATCGACCGCATCGCCGAGGATGTCGCCCACGCTCATGGCGCGAGGGTTGAAGGCCTCGCCCTCCAGTGCCCCGGTGAGGATGTTGTCGGCTTCGCGCAGGTAGAAGGTCTCGAAGTTCGCCGTGGTCCTGCCCAGCATCACGTAGCTGCGCAGTCGGCCTGGGATGAGCGCGTCGCCGAGCCCGTCTCCGTCCAGATCCCCGACCGCACGGATGTTGCCACCCACGGCATCGTTGCGCTCGCCATAGAGGATGGTCCAGGCGTCTTCCCGAGAGGCGTCGGGGTTCTCCTTGAGGGCGCCGCCAGTGAACAGGTACGTCGCGCCACGCCACTCGCCTCCGTCGTCGTACGTCGGAGCCCCGACCAGGAAGTCGGACAGCCCGTCCCCGTCGACGTCACCCAACCCCGCGATCCCGGTTCCGAAGCCATCTCCGGTGTGTTCGCCCACCAGGGTGCGGTTCAGGGTGAAGGAGCTTCCCGAGGGCTGCCCCGCGAACTGGTAGCCGAGCACCACCCACGCCTTGCCGGGCATGTCCGATGGGGTGCCGGGTTCCATCTTGCTTCGCGGGGCCACGCCCGCCTCGCGCGCTCGGGGCGCGCCGATGATGAAGTCGGCGCGGCCGTCACCGTCGATGTCCCCCGCCGGTTCGAACTGGAGGTCGCACTCGGCCAACTGCAGCTCGTAGTAAGCGGCGGAGGGATAGGGCGATGAA
>JAFDJI010000039.1 GCA_019307545.1 Deltaproteobacteria bacterium
AGTTGGCCGGGCAGGTTTCTCCGTGCTCGCGGGCATGCTGGAAGGCCTTCAGGGTGCGGAGCACCTCGTTCACGTTGCGGCCGACGGAGAGGTTGTTGATGGTCGCCGACTGGACCACGCCGTCGGGGTCGATGAGGAAGACGCCGCGGAGGGCCCGATCACCGTCGAGGACATCGTAGGCGCTCGCGATGGACTTGTAGAGGTCCGAGAGCAGGGGGTACCGGATGGAGCCGATGCCGGCCTGGTCGCGCGGGGTGCGCATGTAGGCGAGGTGGGTGTGGACCGAGTCCACCGAGCAGCCGAGGACTTCGGCGCCGGCCGCCTGGAACTCCTCGTAGGCCTGGTCGAAGGCCACGATCTCGGTTGGGCACACGAAGGTGAAGTCCAAGGGGTAGAAGAACAGGACCAGCCACTTCCCCTGGTAGTCGTCGAGGGAGAGATTCACTGTGTCGCCGTTATGAGCGGCTTCGCCAGTGAAGGCGGGGGCGGGCTTGCCGATGATGCTCATGGATGTTCCTTCGGTTCTGTTTGGTTGGGTGCCGGGACGGAGCCCCATGCGGGGGTCGGCCAAGGCTGGTTGAGACATAGTCTCAACCTGGAGTAGTAATGTTAGGCACCCATCGCCCCGGCGTCCAGGCAGGGCTCCACGGCCCGGTTGCCACGTAGGCCGTGGTGATTACCCATCGGGGCGGGTTGCAGCCCGATGACCGGAGAGGGGTAAACAAATGTCAACGATCGAGCATGGATTCAAGGCAGAGGTCCGCCAGCTTCTCGACCTGATGGTCCACTCCGTCTACTCCGACCAGCAGGTCTTCCTGCGCGAGTTGGTGTCGAACAGTACCGACGCCTTGGACCGGGTGCGCTTCCTCGCACTCACCCGCGACGACCTGGTGCCTGCCCAAGAGGACGAGCCGGGGGTACGCATCACCATCGACGAGGAGGCGCGGAGCCTGACCATCGATGACGACGGCATCGGGATGACAGAGGTGGAGGTCGTCGAGAACCTGGGCACCATCGCCCACTCCGGGAGCAAGGCCTTCCTGGAGGCCCTCAAGGACAAGCCGGAGGACGCGCCGAAGTTCATCGGTCAGTTCGGGGTGGGGTTCTACTCCTGCTTCATGGTCGCGGAAGAGGTGGTGGTGGAGACGCGGTCCGCACTTCCCGGCCAAAAACCGGTGGTGTGGAGATCCGATGGCAAGGGGACCTACACCGTCGACATCGGCGATCGGGCACACCGAGGCACCCGCGTCACGGTGAAGCTCCATGAGGAGGCTGCGGAGTTCGCCCACGCGGCCCGCGTTCGCCACGTGATCACGCGGTACTCCAACTTCCTCCCCTGGCCGATCGCGGTGGACGGCGAACAGGCCAACAGCGCGAAGACGCTCTGGCTGGAGCCACCGAGCCAGGTGACCGACGAAGAGGCCAACGAGTTCTACAAGTCCATCACCCTCGATTGGCGCGACCCGGCGCTGAAGATCCACGTCTCGGTGGACTCCCCCCTCCAGTACAGCGCGCTCCTCTTCGTGCCGTCCGAGCGGCCCTGGGACCTGTTCCACCCCGAAGCCGACCGGGGCCCCCGCCTGTACGCGCGCCGGGTGCTCATCACCGAGCACGCCCGCGACCTGCTGCCAGACTGGCTGCGGTTCCTGCGTGGGGTCGTCTCCGGCGAGGACATCTCCCTCAACGTCTCCCGGGAGATGATCCAGAAGACACCGGCGTTGCGGAAGATCCGCAATGCCCTCACCACGCGCATCCTCAAGGAGCTCGCCAAGGTTGCCAACAGCGAGGCGCCCGACGGAGAGGCACATCCGTATGCCTCCTTGTGGAACGACTTTGGCGTGGTCCTCAAGGAGGGCTACTACCGCGAGGCCGACGACCTCCGGGAGCGTCTCGTGCCGCTGCTCCGGTTCAACGCGCTCTCGCACGACGACGAAGAAGGTCTGCTCTCCCTCGCCGACTACCGCAACGCCATGCCCGAGGGGCAGGATGCGATCTGGTACCTCACCGGGGCTACGAGGGCCGATGCGCTCTCCTCGCCCCACCTGGAGGCCTTCCGCAACCGCGGGTGGGACGTGCTCCTGTTCACAGACCCCATCGACGAGTGGGTCGCAGCCACGCTCACCGAGTACGACGGGGTGCCCGTCAAGTCCGTGTCCCGAGGTGAGATCTCCCTGGAAGACGAGGCGGAAGGGGAAAAGGCCGACCTGTCGGTCCTGACCCCCTGGCTGGAGGAACTGTACGGCGATGCGGTGGCGGGGGTGCGTTCGTCGGGTCGGCTCACCGACACCGCTTGCGTGCTGGTGGACGACGAGGAGGGCTTGAGCGCCAACATGGAGCGGCTGTTGCGGCAGTCCGCCCCCGGGGAGGTCCCTGCCGCGAGGCGGTTCCTGGAGCTCAACAGCCGGCACCCGCTCATCAAGAACCTCGCCCGGCTGAAGGAAGAAGGGCGGGCCGAGGCGGCGCAGTCCATCGGGCGGCTGTTGCTGGACGACGCACTCCTGCTCGAGGGGACGGTGTACGAGCCGGCGGAGATGGGCAGGAGGCTCCAAGCGCTCCTCGAGCAGGCCGCCGCTACTGCGGTGGCTGGCCCCCCACCGGCGGAGAGCGAATAGGCCGCACCCGGTTCGCTGGGACGGGTCATGCGCCGAACCGTAGCGCGAAACTAGGTTTTTCTCCAAGACATGGTGGCCGATGCGCGCGGTGGCCACGCGACAAGTGCGCCGGATGCGGTTATCGTGCGGATGAACGCTCCTCTGAGCCAGCTTTGTCCCGGATGATTTGATGCGCGTCGCTCTGTTCTTCGATGGAAAGAATCACATGAAGGCCCTCCGCCGCTCCGCGGAGGACCGTTGGTTGGACCACGGGGCGCTGGCCCGTTGGACCACGAAGCACGTCGGTGGCGACAGGATGTTCGCCGCCTACTACTACACCGGCGTCCCCGGGCCCCAGGACGACAGCGACCGGCATGCCCTCACCGACCTCCTCGAGGAGTTGGAGCGGCGCCCGGGCTTCTTCGTGAAGCGGTTCAACCGGCGCGCCAGCACCCGCGATTGCCCCCACTGCCGCAATGTCATCGCGTATACCGAGGAGAAGATGGTCGACACCTCGCTGGTGGTCGACATGCTCGCCCTCGCGATGCGCGATGCCTATGACATCGCGGTGGTGTTCTCCGGGGATTTGGACGTCGCGCCGGGGTTGGACGCTGTCCACGAATTGGGAAAGCAGGCCTGGATTGCCACCTTCGGCGACTCTGGACTCTCTCGCACCCTCACCCGCAACGCGTGGGGCATCATCAACCTGCTCGACCATATCGACGAGTTCTCCTACGCAGACCTGGCCGTTCCCTCGAACCGGGTTCCGGAGGAGCCCGAAGCAATGGACGCCGAAATCCTGCGTGAGCTGAAGCGCGCCGAGGCCCACTTCGAGGCCGGCGGTGGCTTCGTAGGTGCCCACTACTTCATCCACCGCTGGAAGGGGCACCACATCCCCGATGCACCGGAGCTGCGTCGCCAGTCGGTCCAGCGGCTCCTCCACGAGGGCTTGGTGGAGACCTACGAAGTGGACGGAAAGACCGCAATATCTACCGTGGCACCGCGCGAAGACCTGGGGCCGGACTCCGAGCCCACCCGGGAGATCGTGAAGAACCCCGTAGTGGAAGAGGACGAAACGGTGGAAATGCGTCTCACCGATGCGATGAAGACCATCCGCCGTCGCATTGCCCTCGAGAACCGTCCGCTCAAGGACGGGAAGTAGATCACCACCGGATCGCGGTGGTCACGCGCACCGCGTCTCGCAGTACCTTGCCGATCGACTCGGCGTCGAGGGGGACCCGCCGGATGCGCAACTCGCGGTCGGTGGCCTCCACGTGGAGCCGACCGTCCTGCGCCAGCCGGAGGATGGCGTGGCGCACCTCGTCCGAGAGCAGGCGGCGGACCGCTGACGGGTCGTAGCCCTTGATGACGAAACCCCGGTCGAAGTCGGGGTCGCCAACCTGGATGTCCTGCCCGACGCTCCAGTAGCCGTTCGGCTCTACCTGCGGGCGCAGCAGGAATCCGAGTGGACGGTGCTCGGCAAACCGGACCACCACCTCCACCGCGTACCCGTCCCACTCCCTCCGGGGGACAGCCAACACCTGCCGTTCCTCGAGTGTGCCCACCAGGGAGGGGAAGCAGGGCTCGATCTTCAGACCGATCTCCTTTCCCAGGGCACTCCACGGGTCGATGAGCGGCGCGAGCGCGTCGGGCGGCGCCACGACCCGTCGCGACCGCATCAGGTTGTCGGCGAGGTCCTGGACGGCATCCACCAGGTCACCCAGCCCCAAAGCCGACGCTTCTGGCTGCTTGAGGAGCACCCGGATGTGGTGGTCGGTGATGGTGAGGTTTGGCCAGCGATGTGCGAACGCCAGGATTGCTGCCACGACGTCCTCGTCGAGCGTGTCGTGGACGCGCGCCTCGTCGTCGCCGAACACCTCGAACTGGTGCGCGAAGGTCCCTTCCTTGGTCCGCACCGCCGAAGCGCGTGCCCGTCGGCGAAGCCACCCACGCGCCGCCCTCCGTCGTACCAGGAGGCCCAGCCCGAGCGGCCTCTCCAGGGCGAGGATCCCACGGAACTGGATACGTCGCTCGGTGCCATGACCTTCCATGACCTCCCCGATGTAGAGGCGGCGGTCACGGAGATGACCGTGCAGCGACAGCCCTCGGGTGTCGACGGAGAGGCCCAGGCTCCGGGCGACGATGCGGTAGGCGTCGGCGACCGCGAGCTGTCGCCAGGCGCGGCGAGCGACCAGATACAGCACACCCACGGGCAGCGCGATGCCCAGGAGCAGACAAATGACGGGGAGGACTGCGTCCATCGGCGCGGGAGTCTACGCCGTCGAGACCGGCGGTGCACCCCTCTGGCGCGGTCAGAAGCGGAAAGCGGCGCCGGTGGAGATCTGAAGCAACAGACCAGTGTTCCCGATGCCCTGGTCGATGATCTGCCAGTTCTTCCCGGACCAGTAGCCCAATGCGCCGTTGACCTGGATGCCGAGCAGGTCGGTGAGCATGATGTCGGCACCTCCGCGGCCACGGAGCCCGAAGGTCCAGGAACTGGAGCTGGTCGCCGGGTCGACGTAGTACTGGCCGAATATCGCATCCCCCCCGAAGAAGGGGATCACCTTTCCGCCACGGTCGAGCTTGTACAGCGCACCGACGTTGAAGGGGAAGATGGTGTCCCAGGCGGTGGGGCGGCCGAGCTGTGCCTGGAGCTCGGGGGGGAGGCGGCGGTTCACCGAGTAGGCCTCCATCCCCAGGATGGCGTGTACCGGCGTCTTGCCGATGGCCAGGGAGACCTCGCCGCCGTAGGTGATGAAATTGAGGCCGAAGTACTTGGAATACCCAGCCCGAGCCGTGATCTGGATGCCGATCCCGTCGCGCTCCACCTGCTTGGTGGTGGAGGAGCGGGTGGATGAGGTGCGGGTCGGCCTCCTGGTTTTCGTCCGGGAATCCCTGGAACTCCTGGAGTCCCTGGAGGAGCGGGGCGGTACATCCAGGTCGTCCTCATCGAGAAGGACGATGGCGTCGTAGGAAGAGCGGCTGGATGGGGTGGGGGAAACAGACTCGACAGACACGTCGGAGGGGCGCGCGAAGGTGATCTCCTCGGGGGACTCCACCTTGATCTGGCCCGTGGCAGACGAGAAGCTGATCAGGCTCGGGTCGAACTCGTCGGGGGCGGCTGCGGCGGTGCGGCGTTCGGTATCCCGGCGACGCTCTTCCTCGGCGCGTAGGGACGCGTCGCGCTCGGCGCGGCGGCGGGCGGCGGCCTCGGCCTTGCGACGGGCCTTCTCTTCGGCGATGCGGCGCGCCTCGGCTTCTGCCCGACGGCGCTCCTCTTCGGCCAGCCGTCGCTCCTCCTCATCGCGACGGCGCCGCTCCTCTTCCGCGCGGCGGCGCGCGGTATCCTCGGCCTTGCGGCGCGCCTCCGCGACGCGACGGGCCTCGGCCTCGGGGTTGTACTCCTCGAAGTCCTGGTCGAAGGAGAAATCATCTTCAGCACTGGCCATCGCGAAGTCGGCGGCGCTGGGCTCCTCCTCCTCTTCCGCGCCCGGGGCCTTGCCGGTGAGCATCTCGCGGATCACCGCGGTCATCCCGTCCGCCACCGCTTCGGGGTCCGCGCCCAGGGTGAAGCTCTTGCGGCGGATCGTCCGTCGGCTCGCGGCGTCGTAGTACACCAGGTCGAGGGTGTAGGTGGTGGCGCTCCTCGCAAGCGATCCGGTGAGGAGCTGGTCGCCGCCGCCCTCGCGCACGAGGCCGCCCAGGCAGGTGCTGGAGGACAGGCAGCTCGAGCTGGGCTTGGTGGAGATCTCCACCACTTTGGTGACGTCCGGCTGGAAGTCGAGCTCGCCGGAGATCAGCGAGCTCACGCTGAGGGAATCCTTGGCGTCCCGGGCGGCGAGCGGGGCAACGACCACCGTCCCCGCGCGCACCGGAGTGGGGACGGCCATCCCCAGCAGCAGTCCCGCAATCACAAGTCGACCAGCGCGGCTCATCGATTCTCCAGGAGGGCCCTTGGAGGCAGACAGAGCAATATGCCACGTGCGCTGGGGATCGGCAATCGGCGGTAATAGAGCGGGGAGGCCTTGCCGGGGGCGTTGGTGCGGAAATAGGTGGTGCTCCCGGTCCGTACCGGGGGTGACCGAAAACTGTGAATTCATGGTGGAGTCCGCCCGCAGTGGCTGAGAACCGGTCCAAGTCCCGAAGCGCGTCGGCAGCCTGGTGGGGCGCCGCTGGTGCTACGACGGTGGGCGCGGTGGAGGTGGTGCGGGTGGTGGCGACGGGCCGGATCGACCCGGGGCCCGTGGCTGTCGCGGCGCTCGTCCTCTCGACGTTGGTGGTCACGGGAGGGGTTGGTCTGGTCTTCTCGGGATTGCTGGGTTGGCTTCCGCCAGTTCGCAGGGCCGGACGTTCCATGTGGTTCCTGCTCGGTGCGACCGCGGCGGGGCTCACCGCCCTGGCCGTGTACTGGTTCGGCGACCCGCCGCCCTTCGCCACGGTCTCCCCGCTCCACGGAAACCCCTGGGTGTATGTGGTGGCGGCGGGGGCACTACTGGGCTTGGTCGGGGCACTGTGGTCCCGGCTGTCGCGGGCTCAGCAGGCGTTGGTGTTGGTGACGCTCGGGATGGTCGCCGTGGCTGTCGCCTGGGTCGGGCGACCCCCGCGGATGGGTCCGACCGCAGGAAAGACCAGTCCGAACGTCCTCCTGGTCACCATCGACGGGGCTCGTGCCGACCGGTTTCGTGGCACACGCGCGGACACTGCGGCCACCGACCGTGTCGCCGCGGAGGGGGCTTGGTTCGAACGCGCATACGCCCAGATCCCGTACACCGGACCCAGCCACGTGACCCTCCTCACCGGTAGCGCACCATGGGACCATGGGGTCCTGCTGGACGGGGTCGCCCTCCCGGGCGATCGTCCCACCCTCGCCGAGGTCCTGGTGGGCCAGGGGTGGGACACCGGGGCCTTCGTCAGCGATTGGGTGCTGCACGGTCGTCTCGGGTTCCAGCGCGGCTTCCGGGTGTACGACGACGACTTCGGATGGGCGAAGGGAGCCCGCGCTGTCCTACCGGGCCGGCTGCTCGGTCTGGCCCTCGGTGGTCGTGTCGCCGAGCCCCCAGAGCGCCGGGCGGGTGCCACCGTGGACCGGGCGCTCCGTTGGATGAAGCGGCGGGTTCGGCCCTGGTTCGCGTGGGTGAACCTCGGGGACCCGCGTGCGCCCTGGAACCCGCCCCAGCCCTACGACAACCGATACTATGCAGGCGACGACCCACACGACCGCCGTGGGGCCGGATTGGAGGGCGTTGTCACCCCGGAGTGGCTGGCGCCGCACGTCCAGGGCATCACCGACCCCGATTACCTGGTGGCGCGGTACGACGGCGAGGTGGCCTTCGCCGATGCTCAGGTGGCCCGCCTCCTCGATGCGCTCGATGCCAGCGGGGCGGCGGCGAACACCCTGGTGGTGGTGACCGCACCCCATGGGGTCGCCCTCGGCGAAGGGGACCGCTGGTTCGTCCATGACGGCCTCGACGAAGCGGACCTCCACGTTCCACTCGCCATCCGGTACCCACCGGAAGTGGAGCCCGGTCGGGTGATCGACGAACCGGTGGAGCTTACGGATCTAGCTCCCACGGTGCTCGCGTGGCTGGGGGTCCACGCACCCTCTTCGTGGACCGGCGTACCGTTGACGGGCGCGGTCGAGGGACGTGGTGCCGCCCGTTCGTTGGCCCGATCCATGGCCTTCGACAGTGAGGCCATTACCCGGGAGGATGAGCCTGCCTGGCGGATGGCCGCGGTGCGCAACCGGCAGGACCTCTACCTCCACCGTGAGGCTCCTGGAGCCGAAGACTGGTTCAGCGCCACCGACGTTGGGGACGGGGCTGGGGGAGCCGAGCGCACCCTGCTGGGAGACCTGATGGCCGAGCGTGCGCGGGACCTCATGGCGCGGAGGGAACGCGATGCGTTTCCCCTGCCTGCCCTTCCCGATGTGGACAGGACATTGCTGGAATCGCGAGGGTGGAAGGTGCGCCCAGAACGCTAGCGGGTGCCGGCCACCCTGCCATCGATCCAGAACAGCCCCTGACCAGTGGCCGCCCACACCCCGTCCTCCACCGCGGTCAGGCTCTGCACCTCGACCCCCGGCAGCCACGCGTCGAGGTCGACCATCCGCGGGTCGGCGGGATTGGGGCCCCACAGGCGCCCGTCCTCTCCAGCGGCCCACACCGCATCGCCCCATGCGGACACCGCGACGAGGGGCCCGGCACGCCAGTCGTCGGACATCGGGAGCACCTCACCGGTGTGGTCGATGGCGTACAGTCCGCCGGCGGACGCCACCCAGGCCGCGTCGGCGTTGGTGGTCACGTCCTGGGGGCTGGGGATGCTGTGCCAGCGCCGCTCGTTGCCGGGCACGAGCCGGACCACCTCGCTGGAGGTCGCCACCCACAGGCCCCCGTCGGAGTCGGCATGGATGGCCCGCAGGTCGGGCAGCGGTTGCGTCGAGGAGAGCTGGGTCGCACCGGGCATCCACCGGTGGACACCGGTTGTCGTAGCGAGGGCCACCCCGCCAAGCGTGGCGGCCGCGCCGACTCCGGGATGAGGAAGCTTCCACCGCGCCACCCGGCCGCGTGGGTCGAGGTGGAACGCCGCGTCGTCGGTGATGGCCCACCACTCCCGGCCCAGGGTCAGCAACCGGTGCACCGGGGCTCCGGCTGCGGCCGCAAACGAGGTCCATCCCCGGGGGGGCCGTCGCCCGAGCCACACCAGGCCGTCCTCTGCGGCTACCGCGAAGCCGGCACGTCCCTGGGCCACGTGTTGCACCGCGACCCCGGCCGCCAGGGGGGCAAGGGGGAGGGCGGATGCCCGGCCGGCCGGGTCGAGCAGTGCGATGCCGCGGTCGGTGCCCACCCAGGCCTTGTCGCGCGGTCCCAGGGCCACGGTATTCGCGACGGGGGAGGGGAGTCCAACGTCCACGCCATGGTGCACCCAGCTTCCCTCCACACGCTGCCACACGCCGTCGTCCCCCGCCGCGACCATCACCCCGGTGGGCAGGTCCGCGATACCGTAGACCGCCCCTCCCTCCGGCACGAACACCGGGGTGACCACCCCGTCCTCGAGCCACAGCAGCCCCTGTTCGTCCGACGCGAGCCAAACCCCTCGGAGCAGCGGCACAGCATCGAACACCCGGAGCGCGGGGTCTACCCCCTCGATGGGCTCTCCGTCCGGGAGCCCCCGCAGGCCCTTGTACCCGACCCACACCCGCTGGTCGGGACCACGGAGCAGGCTGAAGCAGGACCACGGTGCCAGCACGATGGACACGGCGTCGCCCCTGACCTGGGCCAACCCGCGGTAGGTTCCCGCCCACACCGCGTCCCGGTCCGCGTACACCGCCTGGGTGTAGTCGTCCGGCAGGCCGTCGCGATGCCCCCAGGTGTGGGTGACCCGTCCTTCCTGCACCTGGGCGAGCCCGCCGTTGGTGGCGACCCACACGGCTCCTTCCGTGGCGTCCAGGTCGATGGCCAGGTGTCCCGGCAGCCCCTCGCGCCGGTCGAGGTGGCTCCAGCGATCCCCATCCCACCGACCCAGGCCACCACCCAGGGTGGCCGCCCACAGAACCCCTCCGGCCTCCTCCAACTGAACCGCACGTGCGCCGCGGAGCCCCGGGCCGGACCAACCCGCGACGTCGGAGGGCGACCAGACCCCTGGCGCGCGACCAACCTCGGTGACCCGGTCGTCTGTGACCACCCGGATCTCGGTCCCCACCGGGACCCGGGGCGTGGTGAACGGGGAGCTGACCTCCTGGCCCAGTTGGACCCACCGGCCGCCGTGCCGCGCCTCCACGGTGCCGAGCCCTCCGCCCGACCATTGGACCACCAGGACCTGCCTTGCCCGCTGGGTGTCCTCCATCCGGGTCGCCGGTGCCTCCCACACCGAGATCTCGGGCGGGGCCGCCAGGCCCCACGATGCGAGCAGGAGCATGCTGGTGCTGAGGGGCGCCACGACCGCCGCATAACTTGATAGGGGGGTCGCGGGAGGTGCGATGGATGCCGTGGCAGTTCGTGCGCTGCAGCGCTTGCGCGATCCCGAGGACACCCACCTCGACGTGCTGGCCCGCATGGTGGTCGATGAAGCTACGGCGACCCCCATCGTCGACATCGCGCATCCCCGCTGGCTGGCTGGCCAGCTTGCCACGGCCCTGGAGGCGATAGTGCGCCAGGACAGCGCTCGCGACCTGCTCGCCGAGCGGTTCGACCGCCAGCTCGAGTCCTGGAAGGAGGAGGAGCGATCGCTGGGGACCTGGCTCCCCCCCGAGGTGGACGAGCCACTGCGAACGGCCCTGTCCAAACCGTGGGTCCCGAGCGAGGAGATGGTGTTTCGACTCATCGACCACGACATCCTGTGGTCCCTGATGCGTGAGTTGCTCGAGGGAACGCTGCAGCGGTTCCGGGACCGCCTGCGTGCCCTGGATCAGGGGCTCTTCGGGGGCATCGGCCGACGGGCCGCCCGCCGGGGCAGGGGGTTGCTGGGCGGTGTAGCGGAGACCATGGCCGGTCAGGTCGTGGGTGCGGTGAAGAACGAGGTCGAGGGCAGGATGGACGTATTGGTGGCGGAGTTCCTCAGCTCTGCCACCCGGGAGGGCCTGCGGGTGGTGGCCCGTCACGTGTCCAACCCCGAGCACGCCGGCGACTACGGCGAGTTGCGGGTGTCCATCCTCGACACCCTCCAGGACACCGAGGTGAAGGAGCTGGCGGCGGAGGTGGAGAAGTTGGGGGTGATGGACTACGTCGACATCCTGCTCCGGGCGGTCCGCACCGAGTTGGACGATCCCGACTTCGTGGATCGCACCGAGCAGCGCGTGCGCACGCTGCTCGAAGAGGTCGGAGACGGCACGCTCGGCGCCTGGCTGGACGAGGTCGGCCTTCGCGACGTCTGGGCGGATTCCACCGCGGAACTGGTGGCCCAGCGGCTGCGCGCGGTCACGCACACCGACCGCTTCGAGCAGTGGTGGGAAACGCTGTTTACCAGCGCCTGATCAGGGGGAATTCCCGAAGCGGTTCGCGAGCGCTTCCACGTGCACGGGACTGGTTCCACAGCAGCCACCGACCAGGGTCGCACCCGCCGCGACCCAGGTAGCGGCGATGTCCGCGTAGGCTTCCGCGGCGCTTCGGGTACGCGCGTCCCAGCCCAACCCGTCGGCCAGCCCGCCGGCATTGGCATAGGCTCCCACGGGTACGCCGCAGCCTGCGATGGCCTCCAGGAAAAGGAGCGTCTCGTGGACCGGGATGCAGTTCACCAGCACGGCGCGCACACCGAGGGCGACCGCCTCCCGCGCCCCCCGTGCCATCTGCTCTGGCGTCAGCAGGTCGGCGGCTGGACCGGCGGTGAAGGACACCCAGGTCTCCACGCCGGTCGCCACGGCCTCCTCCACGGCCACCAGGGCCTCTCGCAGGTGGGGGAACGTCTCGCAGAGGAGCAGGTCGACGCCGCACGCCGCGAGCCGCTTGGCCATCGCGCGGTGCTCCGGGCGTGGGTCGGGCGGGCTGAGGTCCGGGCGGTAACAGTCCTCCAGGGGTGCGATGGAGCCCGCGACCCGGTGTCCGGGAAGTGCCGCGGCGCGTGCCAGCCGCACAGCTTCGTCGGTCCAGGCCCCCCAGCGATCCCCGGCGGTGCGGCGGTGCGTCCGGAAGGTGTTCGCAGTGTGCACCACGGCGCCTGCGGTCGCGTAGTCGCGGTGGATGGCGCCCACCACCTCCGGGGCGTGGACGAGGGCTGCGGCCGACCACGTCGGTAAGGGCGTCAGCACGCCTCGCGCCGCCAACTCGGTTCCCATGGGGCCGTCGAGAATCGCGATCACCAGATCACGTGTAGTGGGGAACGCGGTGTGCTGTCACCGCGTCACCCCACCACTCCCTGGGCGAGAAGTGTTCGAACGGGTCGACTATTCGGGTGCGGGCAAGGCCGCGGCAGCCTGGGCAGCCGACTCCTCGAGCTTCTTCACCTGGACGGCGAGTGCATCCACCTTGGTCTGGAGATCGGTGAGGGCGGCACCGGAACCATCGTCTGCCGTGGCTACCGAGGTGGCGACCGACTGGAGGTCGAGCAGGGCGATGATGAACGCCCCGGCGATGAACGTCTGAAGGGAACCAGTGCTGAACATGGTGCTGTCGTCGGACATTTTCTCGGACCCCGGGTTGTTGGGTTGGCTGGGATGCTAGGATGCGACCGTTTCAGGTGTCAACTGGCGGCGCGATCGCTGCGAGGGAAGGTCGAGGGGTATGATGGCGCGGCGAGCGCTGGTACGCGGGGTTGCCAATTCCTTGCCGCGGGCGACCACCCGGGAGGCGGTTCCGGAGCCCATCGACGTAGAGCGGGCGCGGCAGCAGCACAAAGCCTACGTCTCGGCCCTACGCCGCCTGGGCGTAGCGGTCCAGGTGGTTTCCGCCGACCACGCCTACCCGGATTGTTGTTTCATCGAGGATCAAGTCGTGGTGCGGGATGGGGTCGCCTCGATCGCCCGCAGCGGGAACCCAACCCGTC
>JAFDJI010000372.1 GCA_019307545.1 Deltaproteobacteria bacterium
ACCAGGGTGTAGAGGAACAGGTCGCTGGTGTGCGCGGCGGCGGTGCGTCCCTTGCGGGTCCGGGCCACCAACCCCCCCCGGACCCAGGTGTCCCCGGGCAGCGTGCCGGTCCAGCGCTCTTTCGGCACGGGGTCGGTACTGCTGAAGACCGCGATACCCCCGATCATGACGCCCATGGCCGCGTACTCCCACGAGCGGAACTTGGGCCAGTCGTCGTTCCACATGGGTGCGGGCTGCGCGACCGCCACTCGGGGCGACCCGGACAGCAGGAACAGGAACAGGGCCACGGCGCGGATCAAGACTTCTCCTTCTCCAGCATGGCCTGTCGCTTCCGGATCTCCTCCAGGTTCAGCCGGATGGATGCGTGGGACTTGAGCAGGTCGTCCAGGGCAACCTCCGAGGACCGTCCCCGCTTCTGCCGCTGCGGCTCGTCGCCAAGCAACGGCCACAGGCGCTTGCGGATCTCGTCCGGGAGCACGTTCTCGAGGTACTCGAGCGCGGTGCCACGCAGATGCGGGTCATCGGTGTGCAGGCCCCGGAAGGCCACGCCCAGGGGGTCCGCGGGCAGGATGAGCGACAGGAGGGTGAACACGTGCTCCAGGCTGCGATTGGCCCGGTCACGCAGGAACGCATCGACCAGGTCGGACTCTGCGTCCTCGGTCTCGTCGAGGAGCCGGCGGCTGGCCCATACCGAGCGCTCGGTCTTCGTCTCCCGCAGCACCACTGCCTCGATCAGGTCCCGATCGAGGGTCAGGTCCTCGAAACGGCGTTCGAGGTGTGCCAACGCGCGCGCACAGCGGTACCGCACCTCGAACCGCGGGTCGTTCAGCGCGCCCAGCAGTCCGGCCACCGCCCGGCGGTCCCCAGCGCGTCCCAGCGCCCTCGGAACACGTCTCCGGATGGAGAACTCCTGTTCCTCGTCCACCAGGGCATCCACGAGTTGGCCGGTACAGCGTGGCAGCGAGGAGATCAGGGCACCCAACGCGGCCTGGGCCATCTCGTTCCACGCCAAGAGGGGGATGACGTGGGACACGACCTCTGGGGGCACCGGACCACGCAGCGCACTCCGGAGGGTGTCCGGGTCGCGGCTCCGCAATTGCGCGATACGACGCACCACCGGGTCGCTCGGCAACCCGGCGGTAGCTGGAGGGGACGCGGGCGTGGAGGCTCTCGCCTCCGGCGGGGGCGCGAGCATCGTGGACATCAACACCTGGGACAGCCTCGGGTCCGCCGCCTTGATCTCCGCGCTGCCCATGGTGCGGAAGAGAACGCTGCGGGTGCGGCCGTCCTCCACATCCTCCAGCAGGTCGAGGTCCCCCGCCTGGCTCATCAGGCTCTGCTCCAGCGCAGCCACGTAGCCACGCCCCAAGCGGAAGGTGACCAGCACCCCGCACCCCGAGAGCACGACCACCAGGACGAGCATGGCTGGCTGGGCCAGCACCCCCAGGAGGAGCAGGGCCGAGACCGCCAATCCGCCGAGCGCGTCGCCGGCACGGCCCGCCCCGATGTCGATCAGGGCCTTGGTCCGCCGCTTCTCCCCGCGCGGGAGCGGCACGTACAACAACTCGTAGGCGGATGCGAACACCGAGTTGCGCAGACCCCCATCTGCCGAACGCAGGGCGACCGCCGACCACAGGCCGGGCGCGAACAGGGCGCCGATGCCGCCGATGGCGACGACGGCCGGGAGCACTGCCACCGTCCGGCCCAGGCCCAGGGACGCCAGGGCCGGCCGCGCGAGGACCCGCTGCAAGACGACGGTGAGGATGCTGATTCCCATGTAGAACCAGGCGAAGAACCGCATCAGCTGCTCGCCCTCGTACTGGGCCACCACCTCGGCCTTGAACATGTAGTCGACGACCCCGGAGGCCACGGCGAGGAGCACCACCAACAGGGCAAGGTGGCGCAGGTAGGGCCGGCGGAGCAGGACCTGCACCGCGTTCCCCTCCCCCGTCGCCTCCTCCACTGTCGCGCGCCGCGCCTCCCTGCGCACCACGCGGGAGATCATCCAGGCGCACAACAGGTGGAGCACCCCCAGCACCGGAAGGAGGCTCTCGATGGTGAGCATCGCCGCGACCCGCTCCGCGAGGAGGCCCCCCACCACCCCGCCGATGTTCGCGGCGCCCACGATGCGGGTGAAGTGCTTCTTGCCCGCGCGTGGGTCGAAGCGCTCGTTCACCACCGACCAGAAGCCGGACATGATCACCGCGCCCAGCGCCGCGATCTGGAGGTAGATCCCCACTGCGGCGGCCTTTGGGGCCACTGCGTACAAACCCCAGAACGCGAAGAGCAACACCGCGCTCGTGCCGAAGGCCAAGGGCATGAACCGTCCGGGCGACAGGCGCGTCATGGCGCGGGTCACCAGGGGAACGGACGCGATCGAGACCAGAGACGCCGCGATCACCATCGCCGGCAGCGAGGTCACCGGGAAGTTCTCGAGGAACAGGGTGTCGCGCACCGCCTTGCCACCGACCAGCCACGCGATCATCACCAGCGCGCAGAGGGCTGCGGCCCGCGCGGCGTCCCGGTAGTCCTGGCTATCGGCGGTGTCGCCCCCTCCGCTTCCGCTGATCACCAACCCTTCCCCGGCGGCGTGGCGTCGGCCGGCCGCTCGATGCCGACGAGCCGGAACCCCTCGTCCCCCTGATCATAGAAGTGGAGCCGTGCGGGCGGGATGGAGGGGGGCCCAGGTGCCTCCACCACGGTCAGGTCGAGCACCGCGTAGCGGTCGGGCGAGTCCGCGGGCGCGTCACCCGCCCCGGCGGCGGTACGACCACCCTCCTCCACCAACGCCACACAGACCTCACCAGGGTCGGCGACGTCCGAGGGATTCTCATTCCGGGTCCACTGCGGTTTGCCGAAGGAACCGAAGTACATGGCGCTCTGGTACAGCGTGGTGCGGAGGTTGGTGATCCCACTCACCCCGGCGAGGTCGGTGAAACACACCTGCTGGTCGTCGCCGTCTCCGACCACCCGGAAGTCCGCCAGGGGACTCCGCACCCGCAGGTAGTGGGCGAGGATGCGGTCGCGGCGACCCACCAGGGTCCGGAACAGGTCTTCGCGGTACACCGGGTTGGAGAGCTGCCCCTCGGCCATCAGGACGCGGATGCGCTCATCGGTGAACCGCGCGATGATCCGCGCCATCCAGGCGCCGTCCCCGGGCGTCATCCGGTTGAAGGACACGTTGGGATAGCCGGCCTTCCACTTCTCCGGGACGAAGTGCTCCACGTCGTAGTAGCCGAAAATCGGCGCGATCTCCCGGTTCTCCACCTGCTCCCACCGTCGCGGGACCGCGCCCAGGGTCAGGAAGTCCACCGAGACGTCGGTGGCGTCGAAGTAGTAGGAGTGCCCGAACCGCCGGGAGAGCATCACGTCCTGGTCCTCCCAGCGACTCCCGAGGCAGTCGCCGAAGTCCAGGTAGTAGTGCCGGACGTAGCTCCGCCCGTCGTCCTCCTCGACCCAGATGGCGAGGGTGTTCTGCTCGCGAGCGTCGAAATGGTTCAGCCAAGCGGCGAGCAGCCTGGCGCCGCGTAGCTCGCGCCGGTCCTCGTGTGGGATCACATCGTTCGGGTCGTCCTTGCGCATCCCCTGGTAGGTCCAGGGTCCGATGGGGCGTCCCGGCAGGAACAGGCTCGCCGAGGCACGGTACCGGCCGTCCGGGAGCCGCACCCCCGCCGCGAGCACCTTGTCGACGTGGTCCTGGGTCATGGGGATGTCCCGTCCCAGCGAGTCCACGGACCCCGCCTCGGGGTCCATCTGCAGGATGGAGGCTTCGAAGTGGACCACGGAGTTGCACGGCGAGTGGTACCCCGCGGCGTAGTAGACCCTGGAGCCCAAAACGTCCGCGACGGTGGCGCGCTCCGGCTGGTCGTGGCCGTCGAACTTCAGCAGGTAGCGGCGCCCATCCTGGGCCTTGATGATGAAGCCGGGGTTGGCGCCGTTCGGCTTGGCCCCCTTGACGGTCCAGGGGCCGGCCGGGTCGAGCGGTGCCTCCGGGCAGCTCCCCTGTGCGAGCTCTTCGAGGCTCATGTCGCGGACCCCGAGGCGGTTCTCGAACCAGCTCGAGTTGGGGACCTCGTCCCAGGAATTCACGTTGGCCGCGGGTCCGGGGAGGTCCAGGGAGAAGTAGCGGTGCATGGGAAGGAACAGGCTCTGGTCGATCCCGTCCCAGGCGAGGCCGGACCAGTAGTCAGCGGGGCGCTCGGCCAGGTGACTCTCGTCGGAGTCGACCCAGATCGGATCGGCGTTCGGGAACGGGCGGAGCTTCGGGGCACAGGCGGCTGCCAGCAACCCGACGCAGAGGAGGATGCCGAGGGGTGTCGCGCGCATCAGAATCCCCTCTCGGAGCCGAGGACGAACCGGATGGAGTCCACTGCGAAGGCCTCGTCGAACTTGGTCGAACCGAGGGCGAAGAAGGCGTGGAAAGCCGAGGTGCGGCCGCTGGTCGCCTTGATTCCCAGCCCCGCGGACCCGCGCATCGCCTCCAGCGCAAATCCCTCGAAATCCTTGTCAAAGGTGTTGCCCACCTCCGCGAACAACAGACCGTCCAGGGACACCCAGACCGGCCAGGTGTACTGGAGGGTGGTGACCGTCGCCGACTCGCCGATCAGCTCCCCTTGCAGAAAGCCGCGTTGCAGCTCGTTACCGCCGAGGAGGATGCGCTCGGTGAAGGGGACCATCCCCTCGCCCAACGCGTGAACGCCCTGCACGTTCTGGCGGAAGGAGAGGGTGCG
>JAFDJI010001009.1 GCA_019307545.1 Deltaproteobacteria bacterium
AGCGCGGCGATGAACTCGGTCACCACCTTCTGGACGGTGATCGACTCGTTGTAGCAGGGGAGCAACACCGCCACGGACTCGAAGGTCCGCGCGACCGGAGTTGCCTCCTCGACGTCAGGTTCCGGTGGTTTCGACTGCTGCGACATGCTCACACCATGGTCGATGTGGGTTTGGAGAAGCAGTCTACTCGTGGTGAAGGGAAACCACGTTGGTGTTCTCCCCGGGTTCTTCCGAGCATGTGCCGGGCGGATGATAGCAGAGTCCAACCAGACGCCACTGCGGTGTTCCGCAGGAGCCACGCGCCTCTTGGACGAACGACCGATGGTGCGAACAGTGCAGACTGAGTAGAGGCCTGCACCACGAGGCTGGAGCCAACCTCCCCCTGCTGGTACCGTCCAGATCCATTCCCCCCCAACCTCCCCGGAGATCGCAATGGCCTTCGGATACGACGACAAGCAACTCGCAAAGGCCAAGGCGGGCCCCAAGCACCTTGGACGCCGCCTGCTGATCGGCGTGATCGTCCTGGTGGTGCTCGTGGCCGCCGGATTGCTCGCCGCCAACCACCTGTTGGCCACGCCCGCTTCCATGGAGCGGATCGTGTCCGGCCTGGCAGAGGACACGCCGGTAGAGGTCACCGTCGCCAGCGTGGAGGTGCATCGGGACGGCGGCCTGTTCAGCCCCTCGACCTGGCGCGCGGAGTTCACCGGGTTCGAGGTGAAGTCAAAGGTGGCGACAGGGCCCAGCGTCCGGGCTGAGAACGTGGTCATCAGCGTGTCGGATTTGACCCGCGCTTGGACGGCCGGGACCCACTCCTTCGGGAAGGTGACGGTCGATGGCCTGCGGGTCGACCTGCCCACCCAGCCGGAAATGAGGGAGTGGACCATGGACAAGACCAGGCCGGCCTGGTCGGTGGGCCTGCTGGAGATCGGCAGTGCCGACGTCCACGTCGCGGCGGACGGTCCCCGTCTCTCCGCATCGGCCAAGGGAATCGCCGGAACGCTGAAGGACCTCGAGTACGACACGGGCACCCGCATCCTGTCCGGCACCGGGACACTCGACGCCGAGACCCTTCAGATCGGGTCAGTGGCCATAACGAAACCACACGCCGAGCGAATCGTCGCCAAGGTATCCACCATCGGGTTCGAAGGGACCATGGGGTTGTTCGACGCCACCATCCCCGTCCGCGGACAGCTCCAACGGGTCCACCAAGGCGGTGACGTGGGTATCGTCCTCGAGGTCACCGGTCTCCCGGTGGAACGGTTCGTGGAAGCAACCGCTGGCGAACCGGGGCCGCTTCGCGCCTTGGTGGACGGGCGGATCACCGTGAAGGCTGGAGGCGAGATCCCACGGGGTGGTGCCGAGGTCGTCTTGGAGGGCACGTTCAACGGGAGCCGCGTGCACCTGGACGACGAGAGGATGACCAAGACCCTGCTCAAGATGGTACCGACGACCCGTCTCGACGAGGAATCGGGCGAAGTCACCCTCGGCGCCCTCAAGGGCGCGGTCAACTCCCCTCAGGATCCGTCAACTCTTCCGCGAGGGACCACCCCAGACCCGCCTCCGCGGCCTTCTCGCCCCCAGACTGCACCTCATAGTGCGATCGGTGAGCGCCTACGAGGTCTACCTGAAGCCCGGGAAGGGTGCCATCTTGGAGCGAGACGAAGAGGGAGCCGTCGTGGTGCGCCGCGGGACCGCCGAGGAGCTGACCCTCCCGGCACCCGGTCTGCAGGCGGCACATGAAGCGGCACAGGAGGCGGGACCGGAAGGCGAGTAACCTGGGCATCCGGACCGGGGAGCGAGGAATCATCTCCCTCGGAGCCGGGTGATGCTGGAGACATTCCACAGTCGCAGTGGCGTTCCCTGTACGTCGCCGACGTCACCCACGCAGTCGAGGCCCTCCGCGGTAGCTGTCGGAGCCAGCGCCGACGGAGGCACATTCGCCAGCGGAAGGCTATTCGATCTCTGCATCCATGCTCCGGCCTGTACTGATCCCCATCGCCGTCTTCCTGACCGGGTGCTCCGGACAGGCACTGGAGTGGTCTGTGGTGGAGGAAGGAGCCCCGGAAGGCGCCTTCCTCATGGCCTGGGGGGCGACGTCGGACGACGTGTGGGTCGTCGGGGGCCAGCCGGACGCCGGGGTCGTCCTGCGCGGCGATGCGGACGGCTTCGCGCAGCATCCGTTGCCCGAGGACATCCCGATCCTGGACTGGGTCCACGGGACCAGCGCCGAGGACGTGTGGGTGGGTGGCGTGAACGGCACCCTGCTCCACTGGGACGGGAGCGACTGGGAGGACTACTCGATCCCGATGGACGAGGCCATCTGGGGCCTCTATGCACGCTCGCCGACCGAGGCGTGGGCGGTGGGCGGCACCTCCGCCTGGGGTGGCTCTTTCGCGGTGGCCCTGCGCTGGGACGGCGCGACGTGGAGCACGCTGGACCTGCCCCCACCCGCCGACGAGGCGGCAAACCTGTTCAAGGTCGCCCACGACGGAACCCA
>JAFDJI010000373.1 GCA_019307545.1 Deltaproteobacteria bacterium
TTCTGGACGGCGCGAGGCCCGACACCACAGTATTCCGCGATCTCGGCGGTGCTCGCCTGGCAGAGCGACCGCCCGCTCCGAAGCAGCAGCGATCGCGCCGCACCCCTCCGACACAGCAGGTCGACAGGTGTTCGCGCGACCTCACTGACTGCCGGCGCCAGCGTAGCCAGCCCCTTTCTGCCGGCCAGCATGGCTCCAGACGCGATCGGCAGTTCCGTGCCCTCGACGCGCACGTGGGGGTCACCGGAAACCCAGTGGTGGTACGCGCGTGGGTCCCGAACCCGGGGCCGGACCGGATCGAGCGCCAACCCAACCGCGTCCCGATGGGTGGACCAAGCCCACGCCAGCGGGTCATCGACGATCCCCGCGCGGCATGGGTTGAGGTGGATGTAGCGCTCGGTCCGACGTCGTTTCTGGGCGTCGACCAACGGAGCGGGCTCCGGCATCTGTGACCACACTCGGCCGTGCTCGCCGCGCCGCGCGTTTCTCCATCGGGCGAAGCCCCTCATCGCCACCGCCAGGGCTCGGCGGACATCGCGCGAATGCTGGAGGTGAAAGTGGTTGGGCATGAGCACGAGCGCCACCAGCCCCGGCACGGCCCCAGCGACCCGGCTCCACAGCGCACGGGCCTCGACCTGCTCCCGGAAGAGCAAGCTACCTGGCACCGCGCGGGCGACGAAGTGGTTCATGCCCCAGCCCCTGTTTCAGGAACCATGCCTGCCGATAGTCCGCCTTGTACCGTTGACCCGACGGAGGTCGGGCCCCGGACATCCGTCACGACGTCCGTCGATCCGACACCGTGCAAACCCCTGTCGACGCCTTCCGTCACCCGCCCTTCCCCAGCGCGGGCTATCCTCGCCGCGTGAGCCATCGGACACCGCTACCACGGGGGACCCGCCTGGGTCCGTACACCTTGCTCGATCCCCTCGGGTTCGGTTCCTCCGCGACCGTGTACCGGGCGCGCGACGGTGAGGATCGGGAGTTCGCCGTCAAGGTACGAAAACGCGGGATCACCAAGCTCGACCGGCGGTTCCTTCGCGAGTTCGAGTCCATGCGATCGCTGCGCCTGCCCGGGGTGGTGCGGGTGTACCACGCCGGCATCGAGGGAGACCTCCTGTGGTTCTCCATGGACCGGATCCATGGCCGCCACATCTTCGAGGTGATCCGCGACTACAAGGACCTCGACCGCCGCGTGCAGTACGCCATCCGGGTGGGCCGCAAGCTCCTGGAGACGATCGCGGCGCTCCACCACGCAGGCATCATCCACCGCGACCTGAAGCCGACCAACGTGCTGGTGGACGCAAACGACCACGTGACCGTCCTCGACTTCGGCATCGTGCGCTACTTCGGGGACCGGGACACCACCTCCGCCGCCGCGGGCGAGATCCTCGGGACGGTTCCCTTCATGGCCCCCGAGCAGATCGCCGCCCTGCCCTTCGACCGGTCGGTCGACCTGTATGCCGCGGGGATTCTGTTCTACGAATCCATCGCCGGTCCGCGACAGCGCCCCAAGACCACCGTGGGGTGGATTCCCAAGATCTGCCTGGAGCGATTGGTGCCCCTCGCCAGCTTGTACCGCGAGGTACCGCGGGGGCTCTCCACCCTCATCGAGCGGCTCACCCGTGTCGACCCGTGCGAACGTCCCTCGGCCGCCGAGGCCGCGCGGATGATGCGACGGCTGGAAGCGGGATGGGACGACGAGGACTGGCCGGACCCCCCGTTCGTGGATCCCGGCGACTGGTGGATCGAGTTGGAGGGGTGCATCGGTCTGGCGGGCCAGCGCCCGGTGCAGGTGCTGGAGGGCCCTACCGGATCGGGACGCCGCCGATTGAGCGAGCAGATCTTCCGTACCGGGGTGATGCAGGGCACCTGGCCCCTCACCCTGCACTGCCGCATCGACCACGTGGGCGGACCGATGCTGGAGTTCCTGGAGGTGCTCCTGGCGTTCGCGTTCGACGACGGCTGGGTGCGCGGCATCCTCGGAGAGGACGGCGACACCCTGCGTCGGATGTGGCCGAGCCTCCCGCTGCCCGGCGTGGTGCGTGAGGAGCGGATGCCCACCTCCGAAGAGGTCGCGGAGGCCTTCGCCCGCACCGTCGCCCGCGCCGCCGCCCGCAAGCCGCTCCTGCTCATCATCCACGACCTGGAGCGGGTGGATCCACTCACCGCACGCGCCCTGCCCCAGATCGCCTCCCGCGCGGGCCGGACCCTGGGAATGCTGGTGCTCCACGACGACCGCTGGATGACCACGCTCTCCCACCAGATCGTGGCGGGGCTGCAGGCCAGGTTCAACGCGGGTGTCCACCGCATGCGCCCCCTCACCCAGGAGGTGGCACGGACCATCGCCTCTTCACTCTGCCCACAGACCACCCCGCCGATGTTGGACCCCGGCACGCCCCAACATGCAGTCGAGGCTGGTTGGGCCGCGCTCGCCCACTGGCGCAGGGAACCCTGGTCTCCCCCCGATGCGAACCTGTGGCCGCTGGCGGTCCGCGATGCCCCGGTTCCTGTCAAGGTGCTCGAGCGGCTGGTGGGACGGCAGGCGCTCACCAATGCCTGGGTGCGGCAGGTCGACGACGGCATCGTGCTCACCGGGGCACACGCACGTCGTGCCGCCGGCACTCGGCTCGCCGACCTTCAGACCGCAGCACGACTGCTCGCCCGGGCCTGGGAGGGGTGGGAGACCGAGTTGGGCGCGAGTGGAAAGATCGAACATCTGCCCGAGCTGTTCCTCCTCGCGGGGGATCCGGCAGCCGCCTGGAAGCCCGCAGCGCGTGCCGCGGCAGAGGCCGAGGAAGTGGGCCGCTACGCGGACGCGCGCCGGTGGCTCTTCCTCCTCGACACCCTGCCCGCTCCCCCGGACATGGAGGGGGACCTCGCCTTCGAGTTGGCCTACATCCGCGCCCGGGTCGCGCTGCGCACCGAGGTCAACGCCCCACGGGTGAGCCTGGTGGAAGCCTGTGAGCGCCTCGCCCGCACCGACCGCCAAGAGCTCCTGGTGCGGTTGGTGCAAGCAGAGCACAAGCTCCGGGACGGGCAGGCGCGGCCAGCCCTGGTCACCGCGCTCCGGGTGGCCTCGGTGGCGATCGAGTCCGATCCCCAGGTGGCCGTACGCGCACTGCTGGTCGCCATCCACAGCCGCATGGTGCTCGGCCAGATCGCGGAGGTACCGCGGGAGTTGCACCGCGCCGAAGCGCTGCTCACGGGGGCCCCGGACAAGCGTCTGGCGGTCCAGGTAGCCAACTGGCGAACGGAGCTGCTGATCCGACAACACCGCCTCGAGCAATGTCGGGTGCTCTCCCAAGCCACCATCAGTCGGGCCTCCGAGGCCCGGTACGTGCGCGGTGCCGCCTTCGCCTCCTCCCAGTTGGGGCTGGTCCTGCGGATGCTCGGGAAGCGTCGGGAAAGCGAGCACCAGGCCCGCGGTGCTCGCGAGGGCTTCGCGTCCACCGGTGACGTGGTCCTGGACGCCGAAGCGGAGCTGGCGCTCGCGACCCTCCTCGCAGAGCGCGGTGACGCCGCTGGCGCGCGGCATCTCCTCGACGACACGATCCGCCGTATTCGTGCCTTCCACCTCCCCCATCTCCTTCCCTCCGCCATGCGTGTCACCCTCCAGATCGCCTGCCACACCCTGGACACCACCGACGCCGCCATGGCGCTCACCCGACTGGCGGAGTCCGCCGTCACCGACCCCGAGGTACCCTCGGTACAGGTTCGCTGGTGGCGCATCCGCGGCGACGTCAAGGAGGCGCTCGCGATCGAGCCGCCTTCCCAACCTGGGTATGGGCTCACCCTTTGGCGCATCGAGCACGCGCGTGCCCGGCTGCTGGGGGGGTTCACGCCCGACGTCATCGACGAGGCACGAAGGGGTCTCCAAGAGGCCCGCCGGGCCGGTTTCAAGGAGCTGGAGCTCTACGCGCTCCTCATCCTCGGCGCCATGGGGCACGAGGACGTCGACTGGCAGGGTCTCCTCGCCCGAGCCTCCGGAAGCCTGTGCATCGAGGTCTACCTGGGCGCACTGGAGTTGGAGGCGCGGCGGCTCATGGCCCGGGGCGAGGAGGAGTTGGCCCTTAGCTGCTGGAGGACCTTGCGGGTCCGCGCCCGCGAGTTGGGCTACGAGCCAGCGGTTCAGGAGGCGTCCGGATGGCTCCCGGATCGCACCGACGCGGGCAGCCCCGTGCCTAGGTGATTTGCTGGTAGACCCGCTTCGCGCGAACCTGCACGATGTGGTCCGCCTTCACCAGGTAGCCCGAGAGGCACCCTCCGTAGACGCACCCGGTGTCCAGGCCGATGAGCCAGGGCTCCCCCTTGCGCTCGTACCGGACCAGCCCCCGCCGCGCGTCGTGCCCGAAGATCACGCGCCGCCCTGCTCGGTAGGCCTCGTGCCACAACGGGCACGAGGCGCGCTCCTTCGGCCACCGTCGCATGGTGGTCGCCATCCACCGGGTGGTCTTCTTCAGGGAGCCCGAGGGGTGGAGCCCGGCGTGCACCACCGTGAACGGCCGCACCTTGACGAACAGCGGGAGCTTCCTCAGCCACTTGCGCCACGACTTGCCGCCCTTGTCCAGGGCATGGATACACTGCCGCGCCTCCGCATCCCTCCGCCGACTGCCCTCGAGGCGACGCAACAGCCGGAGGTCGTGGTTCCCGAGCACCGCCTCCCACCCGTTCTCCCGCACCAGGTCGTATACCCCCCGTGGATCGGGG
>JAFDJI010000374.1 GCA_019307545.1 Deltaproteobacteria bacterium
CGACACCGACCACACCTCGTCTCCGGTGGCGTAGACGAAGATCCCCTCGGCGGTGTCGTAGTGCACCAGGTCCACCAGCCCGGGGACCATCGGCATGGAGAGGAACTCATCCACCGCGTCCACCGAGGCCAGTGACTTGTGTCCGCGATAGGGCGGATGCAGCTGGATTGCATACGCCTTTCCTTCGTCCAGCTCGATCAGATCCGACGCCGGCCCCGGGACCCGGTGACTGGTGGGGGTCTTCCCGCCGAACTTGCTCATGGACCTGTCTCCTCGTCCGTTGCGAGCCCAACCCTAGCAGGAGGACGCCCCCGCGGTCATCGGCCTGGTGGTCCCGGGATGCCTATCGTGCAGCTGCCTCGTCGCAGCGGGCCTCGGTCCATCCCGTCTCCACGCAATAGGCTCGCGCCTCGGTCGTCGGTTGACCGGCGGATGCGACCTGCTTCATCCAGTCCACCGCGTACAGTCGCATCCGGGACTGCGCCGCCGCCGCCTGCATCCGCTGCTTTGCCTCGGGCTCCACGACCAGGGCCGCCTGCGCCATCTCCCACCGAGCCCTTCCGGCGCGGGTGCGCAGCCGGTGAGCGTCGATGACGCTCTGGGTCGCCTCGGCGTGGTCGAACCGGTAGCTGTGCTCCAGGGCGACCTCGGCCCACGACAGCGCCAACTCGGCCTGTTCCGGCTGTCGGAGTATGTGCTCGCCGTATTCCAGTGCCAACAAGGCATCCGTCGGGTCGACCTCGGTGAGGTGCCGCGACACCCGTGCTCCCCAGAGCCCGTCGTCACCTTTTCCGCCAGCATCTGCGATCAGCAGTTGGGAGATCCGGAACCGGTCCAACTCGTCCTCGTCCTGGTATCGCGCCTCCAGGCACTCCACCTCCCCCGCCTCCAACCTGCCGCTGCGTGCCCGATCCTCGAGCGCCGCCACGTTGGCACAGGCGGAGAGGTCCGCCGAAGCCAGAGCGGGTCGGGCGACGGCGACGAAAAGCACCGCCATTGCACACCGGGAGAACCCGAACATCCGATCACCAAAGCGCAGATTGGGCCTATGACCTGTAGATAGCCCAACCCGCCTGCACCCGCACCAACACGCACCCCAGCCTGGGTTCGGACCCCCGCGTCGACCCCTCGACATGCGCCCCACGGTGCCATATTCGTGCCGAACGCCCAGGAGACGACCGATGTCCGAGACCCTCCCCGCCCACTCCGCGCGGACGACCATCCCGGCGCCCGAGCCCTCCGGCTTCAAGTCGGTTGCACACCTCTTCCTGTGGCGCGTGGGGGAGACCCCGGACCGCGATGCGTTCTCCTACCCCGATGCCGACGAGAACTGGCAGACCATGAAGTGGAGGGAGGTCGGCGAGCGGGTGAAAGCCATCGCCGCCGGGCTGCGCGCGCTGGGGTTGGAGGACGAACAGCGCGTCGCCATCCTCTCGAACACCCGGGTGGAGTGGCTACTCGCCGACCTGGGCGTGCTGTGCGCCGCCGGCGCGACCACCACCATCTACCCGTCGAACACCCCGTCGGAATGCACCTTCATCCTCACCGACTCCAACAGCCGGTTCGTGTTTGTGGAGGACGCGTCACAGGTGAACAAGCTCGTGGAGGAGCGCAGGAACCTCCCGAACGTCGCCAAGGTCATCACGTTCAACGACGGTGCCGGCCACGACGGGTGGGTCATCTCCCTTGCGAAGTTGGAGCGGCGGGGGCGAGACCACCACCAGGAGGACCCGGAGCAGTACGAGGCCACCATCCACCGCATCCAGCCCTCCTGGCTCGCGACGGTCATCTACACCTCGGGCACTACCGGCCGTCCCAAGGGGGTCGAGTTGCTGCACGATTGCTGGGTCTACGAGACCGAGGCCATCGACGCGCTCGGCATCCTCACCGAGGACGACAAGCAATACCTGTGGCTGCCGCTGTCCCACTCCTTCGGCAAGATGCTGGAGGTCGTGATGTTGAAGATCGGCTTTCCGACCTGCGTCGACGGGCGGATTCCCCGGCTCGTGGACAACCTGTCGGTGGTCCGGCCCACCTTCATGGCCGCGGCGCCGCGGATCTTCGAGAAAGTGTACAACACCGTGGTCACCACCGCAAAATCCGGGGGCGGGCTTCGCTACCGTATCTTTCGCTGGGCCCTCGCCGTGGGGTCGGAGGTCTCCCGTCTCCGCCAGCAGGACAAGGAGCCCCGCGGTCTGCTGGCACTGAAGTACGCCATCGCGCATCGCCTGGTGTTCTCCAAGCTCCAGCAACGCTTCGGCGGCAGGCTGCGCTTCTTCATCTCGGGCAGCGCTCCCCTGTCGCAGGAGATGGCCGAGTTCTTCCACGCCGCTGGCATCCTGATCCTCGAGGGGTACGGCCTCACCGAGTCCAGTGCGGCGAGCTTCATCAACCTCCCGCACAACTTCAAGTTCGGTACCGTCGGCCTTCCGCTGCCGGGCACCGAGGCCATCATGGCGGAAGCGGACGGTGAGATCCTCTTGCGTGGCCGCGGGATCATGCGCGGCTACCGGGACCTGCCAGACGTCAACGCCGAGACCCTGGAAGGCGGTTGGCTGCTCACCGGTGACATCGGTGAGATCGACCAGGATGGTTTCTTGCGAATCACCGACCGCAAGAAGGACCTGATCAAGACCTCCGGCGGCAAATACGTCGCACCGCAGCACCTGGAGAGCAAGCTCAAGGCCGCGTGTCCCTATCTCTCACAGGTGCTGGTACACGGGAACAAGCGCAACTACTGCACCGCCTTGCTGACGCTCGACGAGCAGTCCATCTCCAAGTGGGCCAAGGACAATGGCCTCGAGGACATGGGGCACGGCGAACTGGTCCGCAACGAAAAGGTCCGGGCCATGGTGCAGGAGTCCGTGGACGAGATGAACAGCGGGCTGGCCCGCTACGAGACCATCAAGAAGTTCGCCCTCTTGGAGGAGGACTTCACCGTGGAGACGGGCGAGCTCACCGCGAGCCTCAAGGTCAAGCGCAAGCTCGTCGAGAGGAAATACGCGGACCTGCTCGACGGTTTCTACACGTCGGCAATGGCTGACGTGTAACGGAGGTGTTGGCCGCGGAGCCCACCTTCGGTACCCTGCCCGGGCGAAGGTCCCACGCTCCGGGCCATCCGGGAGGCACGATGAACAGGACAGGTTTGTGGACGGCCGTCACCCTGGCGCTCCTTGCATGCGGAACCGCCCTGGCGGGAGCCCTCAAGACGAACGTCACCGTACAGAACACCTCGGCCTGGTCGATCTACCAACTCCACGTGTCCCCTACGAGCGAGAGCAATTGGGGCCCGGACCAGCTCGGGTCCGACGTCATCATCACCGGGGAGTCCTACGAGCTGACGGGGGTCCCCTGCGGCTCCTACGACTTCAAGCTGGTCGACGAGGACGGCGACGTCTGCGTGATGAACGCGGTGGAGGTCTGTTCGGGGTCGTCCACCCTGGTCATCGACAGCGACGCACTGTTGGCGTGCCAGGCCGGCAGCGCCACGACTGCGAGCGCCGGTGGGAGCATCACGATCGAGAACCAGTCCGCGTGGGCCATCTACCGCTTCTACCTCTCGCCGGTGACCGACAGCAGTTGGGGCGACGACCATCTCGGGACCGAGGTGATCAGCACTGGCGAGACCTTCGCGCTCAACGGCGTCGCCTGCACCTCCTACGATGTGAAGATCGTCGACGAGGATGGAGACGAGTGCGTGATGAACGCGGTGGACATCTGCGGTGACTCCAATCGGTGGGTGATCGACAGTGCGGCCCTTCTCGCCTGCCAGGCGGGGACCACCACGACCCCCTCCGGCGGCGGGGCCACCATCACGATCGAGAACCAGTCCGCGTGGGCCATCTACCAGTTCTACGTGTCCGCCACCACCGAGAGCACCTGGGGCTCGGATCAGCTCGGTACCGAGGTCATCAGCACTGGCGAATCCTTCGATCTCGGCGGCATCCCCTGCGCCTCCTACGACGTGAAGCTCGTCGACGAAGACGGTGACGTGTGCGTGATGAACGCGGTGGACATCTGCGGCGGCTCCAACAGCTGGGTGATCACGAGCGAATCCCTGCTCGCCTGCCAAGCACAGTAGGTACCCCACCAACCGCCATCATTCCCCGCGTCCCGATCCGTCCACCACCCGCACGTTCTTCCCGGTGAGGCGGAGCTTCTTCTGAAGCCGAATGGGGAGCTTCTCCGCGATTTCCACCGCCGCGTCGATCTCCACGTCCAGTTCGACCGGGAGTCGCTCGTCGAGCATGACCAGGACCGGCAGCTCCGCCGAGATGGGTGCACGGAAGGTCTTCTTCACCCGGACGGTCAGCTCCTTGCGGATCGGTACCTCGATCTCACCGCGGATGTGCAAGGTCTGGTCGATGGGCACCTCGAGGTAGATGGGGACCTTCGCGCGGATGGGGATGGGCGCCACCCCCATCGCCGTCACCGTGGTGTCCAGCTCCATCTCGGACTCCACCGTCAGGGTGTCCTTGATGTGCACGTCGGTGTCGAGCGGGATGTGCAGGGTGAAGTCGATGGGAACGTCGAGCGTCTCGTCGAGGGGGATGTCCAAGGTGTGATCGATGGCCGCGACGGTGCGCAGCTTCTTCTTCACCGCGACTTCCAGCACCTTCGCGAAGCGGGTGCGTACGGGGATGCGTCCGGCCAGTTGGACCTCCAACTCCTCGTCCAGATCGACCTCGAAGGCCACCGAGGC
>JAFDJI010000375.1 GCA_019307545.1 Deltaproteobacteria bacterium
CCTCCCCTCCCTGACCCCTTCCCGCCCGGCCGAGATCGACGACGAGGGGAAGGCCACCGTCGAGCCGGAGGACCAGGACGGCGAGGAGGAGGCCCAGGCCGAGCCCGCGCCCGGCCCGCTCGGGTTCGAGCCCGTCACCTGGAAGGACTACCTGGCGGCACGCTGGGAGCGGGAGATCCAGCCCATGCACGCCATGGGTCTGCAGTTCGCCTTCGCCGAGTGGTGGCGTCTCGCCCTGGTCGACGGCTTCCTGCGCCTGCACCGGGACGAGATCTCCGGGCGCTCCTTCGACCTCGCCAACCCCACCGTGGTGCGGACGGACTGGTCGTTCTCGGGGGTGGCCGAGTTCGAGGGTGACGGAGCGTTGTTCCTGCACGTCCACCCCCACCCCTTCCGCCAGGACGGTCGCTTTGCCAACGAGCCCTGGGCCCAGGAGACGGGCGACCCGATGACGGGGCAGACCTGGGACTCCTGGGTGGAGGTCGCACCGACCACCGCGGAGCGCCTCGGCCTGAAGGACCAGGACAGGGTGGAGGTCCGCACGCCTCATGGCGCCCTGTCCCTCGGTGTCCAGGTGTACCCAGGCGTCCGACGCGACACGGTGGCCATCGCCTTCGGCCAGGGGCACACCGCGCTGGGGCGGTATGCCGGCTTCGGGGTGAACGTCGTCGACCTGCTCGCGGTCGCGTCCGCCGGCGCGCCCGCCTTTGCCTGGCAGCAGGTACGGGCCACGCTCCGCAAGGGCGTGGGCCAGGCACCGCTTGCGCCCACCGTCGGGGGGACCCGCCTCGAGGGCCGCCAGTTGGCCGTCCTGGTGTCCGCCGCCGCCCTGGCGAAGCAGGGCGACACACCCTCGGAGCACCCCGGGGAGCTGACCGGGATCCACCACCTGGAGCGGGACGAGCGGCTCGTCCGGGCTGGGGTCGAGGACTTCTACGAGGCCCCCGACCACCCCGTGCACCGGTGGGCGCTCACGGTGGACACCAACGCCTGCAATGGGTGCGGGATCTGCGTGATCGCCTGCTACGCCGAGAACAACATCCCCGTCATAGGCAAGAAGTTGGTCCGGCGCGGCAAGGAGATGAACTGGCTGCGCATCAACCGCTACTGGCGCGACGCCGGGGGGCAGCCCACCGCGCAGTTCCTGCCCGTCATGTGCCAGCAGTGCACGCGTGCCCCCTGTGAGAGCGTCTGTCCGGTCCTCGCCACCTACCACAACCACGAGGGCCTGAACGCGATGATCTACAACCGCTGCGTCGGCACGCGGTACTGCGCCAACAACTGCCCCTACCAGGCGCGGCGGTTCAACTACCACTCCTATGTGTGGCCCGAGCCCTTCAACCTCCTCCTCAACCCCGACGTGGTCGTGCGAACCATGGGGATCATGGAGAAATGCACCTTCTGCATGCAGCGGATCCGGGAGGTGAAGGGTGCACTCAAGGACCGGGGCCACAATGGTGCGGTGCCGGACGAGCACCTGCGGCAGCTCCCGGCGTGCGCGGAGGTGTGCCCCAGTCAGGCGCTGACCTTCGGCAACCTCGAGGACGAGCGCTCGGTCCCCGCGATGACCCGTCGCTCGGGTCGCAGCTACCTGATGCTCGAGGAATTGCGCGTCGAGCCAGGCGTGAACTACCTGGGCCGCGCCAGTTTCCACCTGGATGCGCCGCACGAGGTGCAGCACCTCGACCTGGCCCCCGATGACAGCCACACCCCCAACGATCCCGCGCCAGACGGCGCCGGCAGCCACTAGGGAGGTTCCTCTTGGAAGCCGAAGCAGCGATCTCCCGTCCCAAGAGCTACGCGGCGTCCAACCGCGAGATCATCCGGGTCCTCTTCAAGCCGAGCGTGGTCTATGTCGTATCGCTCCTGATCGTCATCTCGATGCTGCTGTGGGGCGTCTACAGCTGGTACATGCAGATCCGATGGGGCATGGGTGTCGACGGGATGAACCAGGCGTCGTTCTGGGGCGTCTACATCGTCACCTTCGTGTTCTGGATCGGAATCGGCCACGCCGGCACGCTCATCAGCGCCATCCTGTTCCTGGTGCGGTCACGATGGCGCACCGGCGTCTACCGCGCCTCCGAGGCGATGACGGTGTTCGCGGTGATGACCGCTGCGATGTTCCCGCTGATCCACCTCGGGCGGGTGTGGCAGCTCTACTGGATGTTCCCCTACCCCAACCAGCGGCAGATCTGGGTGAACTTCAAGTCTCCGCTGATGTGGGACGTGTTCGCGATCTCCACCTACTTCACCATCTCGTTGGTGTTCTTCTACGTGGGGTTGCTGCCGGACATGGCGGTCGTGCGGGACCACGCGAGTGGATTCACCAAGCGGGTCTACAACATGTTCTGCCTGGGGTGGCGGGGGACCAGCCGCCAGTGGCACCACTACATGGCCGCCTACGGCTTCTTCGCGGCCTTCGCGGCCCCGCTGGTGCTCTCGGTCCACTCGGTGGTGTCCTGGGACTTCGCGATGGCCCATACCCCAGGGTGGCATTCCACCATCTTCCCGCCCTACTTCGTGGCCGGGGCCATCTTCTCCGGGTGCGCGATGGTGCTCACGCTCACCATCCCCATGAGCCGCATCTTCGGGTGGAAGGATTACATCAACGTCTGGCACTTCGAGAACCTCGCCAAGATGTGCCTGCTCACGAGCGCCATCCTCTCCTACGCCTACGTGATGGAGTACTTCACCGCCTGGTACTCCCAGAACGCGGCGGAGTGGGAGATCTTCCGGTGGCGCGTCACCGGTGAGCTGGCCTGGGCGTTCTACCTGATGGTGTTCTGCAACTGCGTGGTGCCGCTGCTGTTCTACTTCAAGCGGGTCCGCACCAGCCTGCCCGCGCTGTTCGTCATCAGCATCGTGATCAACGTCGGGATGTGGATGGAGCGGTTCAACATCATCGTCAGCTCCACCGCACACAGCTTCGACCCGAACATGTGGCGGATGTACTCACCCACCATCATCGAGATCGGCATCCTGGTGGGCTCGGTGGGCTGGTTCATGATGTGGTTCCTGCTGTTCAGCAAGACCCTGCCAGCGGTCGCAATCACCGAGGTCAAAGAGATGGTCGCACCGCCCGTCAAGGGCTCCCTGGAGGCTGCATGAGCACCGCTACTGCCGCCACGGACCGGGTCCGCATCAAGGCGACCTACGCCCACCTGGACACGCTCCTCACCGGCATCGACCGGCTCAAGCGGGCGGACATCGGTGGGTACACCGTGGTGGCTCCCCTCGCCCGCCACGAGATCGAGGAGATGGTGTACGAGGGTCGCCCCTCCCCGGTCCGGTGGTGGACCCTGTTCGGGGCTATCAGTGGCCTCACCTTCGGCTTCCTGCTCCCCGCGTTGACCGCCGCGCAGTGGCCCATGATCAACCCCGGCGGGAAGCCGGTGGTCTCGCTGCCGCCCTACATCATCATCATGTTCGAGTGCACCATCCTGTTCGGGGGGCTGTTCACCCTGCTCGGGCTCATCGTGCACGCCGGACTTCCAGCGATGTTCCTGGACCGCTCCGTGCAGGACCCACGCTACGGCGACGACAAGTTCGGGATCGTGTTCACCGATGCGGATCCGGAGCTTCTGGACGAGATCGACGGGATCCTCCGCAAGACCGGCGCCGTGGAAGTGACCACGGGCGACGACACCGTCTACGAGGTGCCCAATGTCTAGGACATGGCCATCCCTGGCAGGACTGGTGCTGGTGCTGGCTTCCGCAACCGCGACGGCCGCTCCGTGGGACATCGACATGGCCGACGCGCCGTCCGTGAAGTCCTACGAGCGGCTCATGCTGCCACCTCCCGAGGGTACCGTCGCACAGCCGCACCTGCTCACCCCGCGGTCCCCTTCCATGAACTTCACCCGGTTCACGCCGGCGTCCGCGCTGCTCGAATCCCCCCTGACCGACGACGCCGAGGCCCAGGCTTTGGGTGCCGAGATGTTCGGGATCTACTGCCAACTCTGCCACGGCACGGGAATGACGCCGGGGCCGGTGGGTGAACCCGGACGACTGCCCGGGGTCATTCCCTTCGGCCTGTTGAAGAGCATCATCGCCTCGCGGTCCGACGGCGACCTCTACCTCACCATCCGCAACGGAGGCGCGGTGATGCCCTCCTATGGGTGGGCGATGAACGACGAGGAGATGTGGTCGATCGTGCACTACGTCCGCTCCGAGACCACAGGGGGCCAGTGATGAAACAGGTGAATCTGAACCCCATCATCGATGGGATGGTCGGACGGCGGGTCCCCGGCCGGGTGAAGGTACTGGGCGGCTTGGCCGTGGTGGCCGGGTTGGCTGGTTTTGGCGCGGGCCTCGCGATGGATCCGGCGTGGGCCTGGGGCGCGTACCTCACTGCGCTCCTGTACACCCTGGCCATCGCCCAGGGTGGGGTGCTGTTCGCAGCGATGCTCACCCTCACCTGGGGGCGCTGGGGACGTCCGCTGAAGCGGATGGGTGAGGCGGTGGGCTTCTTCCTGCCCGTCGGCTACGTGCTGCTCCTGGTGTTCCTCCTCCTCGGCAACGGTCTGTACCCCTGGCACGAGGGCACCTTCCTGGTGAACGAGCCCATCTCCCTCGAGCCGCACAACGAGTGGGCGATCCGCTCCAAGCCCCTCTGGCTCAACCTCCCGTTCTTCATCGGTCGCCAGATCCTGGGCGTAGGTCTGCTCGTGCTGCTGGACTTCGTG
>JAFDJI010000376.1 GCA_019307545.1 Deltaproteobacteria bacterium
GAGGGTATCCTCCACGATCCGGTCGATCACCCGCAGACACCGGTCTCGCGGTGCCGCGTCGTCAAGGACGAGGTTCGCCAGCGCCAGGACCAGGAAGGTCCGCCCCATGAAGTCCCACTCCGGGTTCGAGTCCCGCATACAAGCGATGTCCTCTTGGCTGGCGCCCTCCCACAGGAGGAGGTGGCGCTCGAGCAGGCCCCACGCGAGCCGCTGCCTCGCGGGGCGGAAGGCGAGGTGCATGGCGGGGAGCCACACGGACGCGCCCACCCCAAGACCGAGGAGCGCGCGCAGCAGCGAGCGGCGGGTGCTGGACATCGGGCGTCTCCAGACTCGGTCGGACGCTGGATTCCGAACCGGGTTCGTCACCATCTGTCGTCTCAGGTAGCCCCGCGCCTACGCCGGTCCGCCTCCCGCCAGTCGGCCACGACATCCTTCGGGTGCACCGGCCCGTCGAAGGTGAGCCGGCGATAGGCATCGAGGTCGGTGTTGCCGCGGGTCCGGGCGTAGATGGTCTTCCGGTTGAGCAGGGCGAAGTAGAGCCGGAAGGGGAACAGGCTCTTCACCACGCAGATGTCTGCCTTCCAGGGCCGCAACCCCAGGTCCTTGTAGAAGGAGGGCCGCATGGCGAGGGGCGGACCCTCCGTCACCACGAGCTTCAGGTGGTCCGCGTCGACCACCACTGCCCTGCCGAAGGTGCGGGTGTGCTCTTTGCGCCGAAGCACCCCGCGGACCTGGAGCGGCGGGTTCTCTTCGGGGGCCAGCTTCCCTCCCACCCAGGTGCTGACCTCCGAGCCGAGCGGGACCCCCCAGAGTTCCTCCACCACCACCGCGTCGCGGATCGGCGCGAAGGAGACCAACCCCTTGCCCTCCTCCAGCAGCGCCTTCACCAGGCGGGTGTTCTCCCCGGTGGCCCCCGCCCCCACCATGTCGGAGGCATCGGAGATGCACACCGTGCCCAGTCGGCGCCGAACCCTCGCGCGGCGGGCGGCACGAATGGCCTCACCGGAAGAAGGGAAATGTGGCGGCAGTCGGTGGCGGACGCCCCAGGCTGCATCGGCCAACTCCTCGGCGAGGCGCTCACCGAGCTGTGGTGCCCCGTCCGTGACCACACAGGTGGCCCACCCAAGGTCGGGAGAGTCGTTCCACAAGTGACACATGAACAGGGACACGTACAGCACCCGGGGATCCCGCTCCATCCTTCGCATCGCCCGGAACAGGGGCCGCATGGTGGGGAGGAAGTCCATGGTGGTCCCCCCGCCGAGCACCATGGGTAGGGTGCGCCAGGCCAGCTGCGGGCGGACCTCTCCGAGCACGGTCCGCACCAAGATGGCGCCCGCGCGATACCCCACCCGGGCATGGTCACGGTGAGGATTGGTGCGGTAGGCCGCGATGATCGTGGAGGCATCCACCTTGCTGGCGGACAAGTGGGCGTGGAGGTCCATGGTGACCGCGACGGGAACGTCCGGACCCACCACGCCTCGCACGACTCTGAGGAAGGCTGCCTCCGGGTCGTGGTCCCCTTCCGCCCCCATGGCCCCGTGCATGGAGAAGAACACCCCGTCCACCGGACCCACGGCACGGAGGTCCGCCTCCAGCTTGTCGCAGAACCAGCGCTGCGCACGCGCCGACAGCTTTCCGCCCGGTACCGCCCAGGCACTGAACAGGGGCACCAATTCCACCCGGTCCCCGCCCAGCTCCCGGGCCGCGCGCACAAACCCCGACAGCTCGGCGTTGCGGAGGAAGCCCGGCGCCTCGGCGACCCAACGTCCGCACATCCGCAGCAGCTCTTCTCCCTCCAGGAGTTGGGCCTGGCGGAAGTCCTCCACCTCCGTCCGTACCGGGGACAGCGCGTTGGTTTCCTGGGAGATCCGGAAAAAGGCGAGGCGGAGCCTGCGGGTCATCTGGGGGTCCTCATGGTTCTTCGAAGGGATGTCGCACCCGGTGCCCAACTCGTTTTGCCGCAGAGATGGCCCGGTCGCCCCAGTCCAGCACCGCGCGGACCACCGGGCCGCCCTGCTCGGCGCCCGAGGCGGCGAGGTCCGGCATCTCGCCCTCGGGGCCGTACATCTGTTCCATCACCTCGAGGACCCGGCGTCCGACCAGGCCCCGAACGGGGACCTTGGCCATCATCCCGTACATGGCGGCCTCGCCCTCGGTCGCCAGCTCCGGATGGGCCTCGACGTGCGCCACCGCGGCCCGGAGGTCTGCCAGGTAGCGGTCGACGACGGGCAGGTTCGCCGCGTTGACCGTGCAGTGGATGCTCGGCGGTCGCTGCTGCCGGTCGACGCCCCACCCACGCTCCTGTAGCTGGTCGGCGACCGCGTAGAGGTCTACCGCCCGCTCTTCCACCCCATAGGTGACGATGGTGGAGTGGGGCTGGCCGAGCAGTCGCAGCTGTGGGATCTCCCGGATGCCGGCCCGGAGCTTCTCGGCAGCATCCCATGCCTCCCGCGCCTTCGCGACGAACCCGTCCTCGCCCATCGCCATGAGTGACGCCCACGCCCCGGCAATCGGGCCTCCCGGGCGAGCCCCCAGGACCCCGGGTGACGCGTAGATGCCGCCCGACCAGCGGGTGGCCACGAAGAACTGGTGCTTCAGGTACGCCATGTCGCGGTACAGGACGACCGAGGCGCCCTTGGCGGCGTAGCCGTACTTGTGCACGTCCGCGGACACGGAGGTGACCCCGGGAACCCGGAAGTCGAACTGCGGCATGGACACCCCCAGCCGCTCCAACCAGGGCTGGATGAACCCGCCGAAGCAGGCGTCCACGTGAAGCGGCAGGCCGCGCCGCTCGGCCAGGGCCCCGATCTCGGGGATGGGGTCCACCGCCCCGTTCGCGTACTGGGGTGCGGAGGCCGCGAGGAGGATGGTGTTGCGGTTGACGCGCCGCGCCATCGCGCGGGGGTCCACCTGGCCGTCGAGGCCGACCGGCACCAGGCGCAGGTTCACCCCGAAGTAATGGGCGGCCTTGTCGAAGGCGACGTGGATGGTCGCCGGGGCGACGATGTTCGGCCGTCGGATCCAGGGGCGCCTGCGTCGGGCGCGGTCCCGGTACGCCTTGACCGCGAGCAGCAGCGACTCGGTGCCCCCGCAGGTCATGGTCCCCACACAACTCGGCGGCCCGTGGAGCATCTCGGCGGTCATCTGCACCACCTCGGTCTCCATCTGCTTCAAGCTACGGAACGCCATCGGGTTGAGGGCGTTGGCGGAGATGTAGAGGGCCTGAGCCTGGCGCAGCACGTCCTCGTGGGCTTCGCCGACGTAGTAGACCAGGCTCCACGACCGCCCCTCCTGGTAGCGGACGTCGTGGTCCCGAAAGGAAGCCATCTCCGCGAGAAGGGGCGCCGGGTCGCGTCCGGTTCTGGGGATGCGGGTTCGCGGGGTCATCGTGGTCTCCAAGGGCCCATGGGGGCGTATTTAATCAACCGTTTGGCCAAGAGCAAGTCGTGGAATGCGGGTATCCTCTAGACCACACACCCGATTCTGCGCGAATCCCCGCGGTCTTGCCTCCGGTCTCCAGAGGCACCGCGAGACGCCGGAGCGGATCCCCTTCTCTGGCCCGTGGAACCGGGTTTTTGTTGCAGGTGACGTCCTCGGTCGTGTATTGGATACTGCTTTGTTTCTCCCGATTGGGGGGTAGCCCATGCGTCAGCTCGGAATCATCGTCGGCTTGGCAGTGCTGTCCGGCGGCTGCCCAGGTGCCAGCGAGGGGTACATCGTCTTCAACACGCCCCCCGCGGTCGCCATGCTCGAACCCGCGGATGACGAGATCTTCGAGGAAGAGGAAGCCATCATCTTCCGGGCGCTGGTCGCGGACAACAGCGGCCCGGAGAACCTCGACCTGCAGTGGACCAGCTCCATCGACGGCATCCTGGTGGACTTCGATGTACCCGACCAGAACGGGTACGTGGAGCTTGCCACCGCCAGCCTGTCGGTGGGGTCCCACGTCATCACCCTGCGCGCCACCGATCCCGAGGCGGGCCAGGGCGAGGGGCGGGTCACCGTCCACATCGAGGGCGTTCCCGACCACCCCACCCTGGAGATCGTCCACCCGCAGGTCGGCGAGGATGGCCTCGAGCTCTGGCCGTTCCAGTTCATGGCGCGGGTCTCCGACCGCCAGGACCTCGCCACCGACCTGGTCCTGGAGTTGGAGTCCGATCCCTTCGGCTTCGTCTGCTACATGGTCCCCGACAGCAATGGGGTCGCCACCTGCGCCGAGGAGCTTCCGCTCGGGCAGCACCTGCTCACCTTCACGGTCACCGACCTCGACGAATTCACCGTGTCCCAGAACCGGGCCTTCAAGGTCGTGTCCATCGACGACTACGACGCCGACGGCGACGGGTTCACCCCCAACGGCGGCGACTGCGACGACACCAACGCCCAGATCTACCCGGGCGCGCCGGAGATCTGCGACGGGTTCGACAACGACTGCAACCCGCTCACCGCCATCGACGTCGGCACCGACTGCTACGACGACGACGGAGACGGGTTCTGCGAGGTCCCGCCCTGCGTGAACGCCTCGGAGACGCTGCCCGACTGCAATGACGCAGCGCCGTACATTTACCCCGGCGCCCCCGAGCTCCTAGACGGGTACGACAACAACCGTGACGGCCGGGTCGACGAGGGCACGGTGGTCTACGACGACGACGGCGACGGGTACTGCGAGAACCCGCCCTGCATCA
>JAFDJI010000040.1 GCA_019307545.1 Deltaproteobacteria bacterium
GCTCACCACCAGGTTTCCCATCGTCGGGCGCAGCGAGGCCTCCCCGGTGGTCTCGAGCCCGACCACGAAGAACATCCCTCCCAGCAGCAGGAATGCCGCCAGGAACACCCATCCGCGCGGAGAGAGGAACAGCAGGCGGACTTCGTTCGCCAGCACCGCCGAGACGGTCTCCACGAAGCTGGGCCGTGCGCTCGCCCCGCCCGTGCTCACCCGGTCCCCCTCACCAGGGCGAGGTACACCGCCTCGAGCGAGGTCCCAGGCGACAACCCCACGGCAGCAGCCAATTCGGCGAGCGTGCCGTCGCCCACGATGCGACCCTGGTGGATGACCGCGATCCGTCGACACAGGATCTCGACGTCCTGCAGCAGGTGGGTGGACAGCAGTACGGTCCGCTCCCGTCCCAACTCACCGATGAGATCGCGAATGGCCGCGCGCTGCGCCGGATCGAGGCCGGTGGTCGGCTCGTCCAGGAGCAGCACCGGCGGGTCGTGGACCAGGGTCTGGGCCAGGCCGACCCGCTGCTGGAACCCCCGGGAGAGCTGGCCCAGGAGTCGCCGCTGCATTCCCTCCAGGCCTGTGCGCGCTATTACCTCGTCCATGCGCTGGCGCAGCACCTCGCCGCGGAGCCCGTGAAGGCGGGCGACGAACCGGAGGCATTCCCGCACCGTCAGCTCCGGGTACAAGGGCGGTGCCTCCGGCAGGTATCCGACCCGGGCCTTGACCTCGAGCGGCTGATCGAACACATCGAAACCTGCCACCCGCGCACTGCCGGCGGTCATGGAGAGGAAGCCGGTGAGCATGCGCATCGTGGTGGTCTTCCCGGCCCCATTCGGTCCCAGGAAGCCCAGGACTCCCCGCCCGTCCATGCACAAGTCGACCCCGTCCACCGCAGTGAGGGTCCCGAAACGCCTGGTGAGCCCGCGGGCCTCGATCATGGGCGTGCCTCGCCTCCGCATAGGAGACTACAATGGCGCAGATGCGCGCGCTCCTGCTCCTGCTGCTCCTCTCGCTCTTTGGCGGTGCACGCGCCGAAGTGGTGGACCGGGTGATGTACGTCGTGGAGGACCAACTGGTCCTCCAGTCCGACGTCCAGCTCAACGCCGCAATCAACCCCTTGGACGCCTCGCCTTCCCCGTTCTGGTCCCGCCCGGGAGCCGACCCCGAGCAGCAGATGGTGGATGCCGCGATCCTTCGCCACCTCGCCGGAAACGTGGCGCTGTACCAACCCAGCGACGACGAGGTCCGGACCCGCACCGAAGCCATCCGCGCGCGGTTCCTCGATCGGGCGTCCTGGCAGGTCTTCCTGGAGGGCTGGGGGCTGGACGAACGCTCCTTCCGATCGGTGATCCGCCGCCGCATGGTGGTGGAGCGGTACCTGGCCCGGAACCTGCGCGCCGACCCGGCCGATCCCGAGGAATGGTGGGCTGCGACCACCGCGGTGCTCGAAGAGGTCCGCGTCAGGGTCCGTATCCGCCGCGTCGAGCTGCGGGGGGAGACGGCGACGGGCGAGGAATGAGGCTGCGTCCCGCCCTCCCGGAGGATGCGTCGGCCATCGCCCGCACCGAGGAAGTGGCGGCCCACCACCCATGGACCCGCGAGCAGGTCGCCGCCTCCCTTGCCCTGCCCACCACCCGGGGTTGGGTGGCGGAGGCCGGGGTGGTGCGCGCCCACCTCCTGGTGTCGTCCCAAGGCGCGGAGGGGGAGGTGCTCATCCTGGCCGTCCACCCCAGCTGCCGCCGCCGCGGGTGGGCCCGTCAGCTGCTTCGTGCCGCGTGCGAGGCCTGGACCGAACTCGGGGTGGAGGAGGCTTTCCTCGAGATCCGCGCCGACAACCAGGCGGCCCTGCGTTTGTACGCCGAACTCGGCTGGGAGACGGCGGGCACCCGAACCAGCTACTACCGCGACGGCACCGACGCGGTGGTCATGCGGTGGCAGGCTATCCCGGGCGGAAGGTGAGGGTCTTCTGCACCGGCTGGTCGGCGCGGATCGGCTGGAACGCCCAATGCCGCACCTTGTCGACGATGCAGGTCTCCATGTCCGCGTCCGAGACCCCCTGCCCGGAGACCGCGATGTCAATCGGGTCACCGTCCCGGGCCACGACCAGGGTCAGCGTCCACCGGCCCGAGAGGTCCTCGTTCACCTTGAGTTGCTGTTCGTAGCAGCTCTTGAGGCGGGGAAGCTCGGCGCTCATCACCCCCTTGATCATCTCGATGATCGACGAGTCGTCGGTGAGGCGGATGCCTTTCTGCCCTCGACGGCTGACCCCCACGTCGATCCCAAACTGGATGGCGCCGGACTGCAGCCCTTCGGTCCCTCCATCATCGACCTCGGCCATCCCGTCATTGTCGGTGTCACTGATCCGCGTGGTGGCCGGCCCGATCGAGGGTTCCCGCCCGCCACCCAACGTATCCGGAAGGTCCGGATCGCCTCCCACCTCGGCAACCTCCAAATCGTGGATGGTGCGCGGCTTCGGGTTCGTGGAGGCAGGCCTTGCGACTTCCTGCACCTCCGGCTCCGGCTCCACGTAGGCCACGAACTGGGACTCGACCATCTCGTGGCTCGCGTCGTCGAAGTCGAGCATCTCGGCCACCGGACGGGGTGCGACCACCAGGTAGACTGCCAGCCCGATCAACCCACCGATCGGCGGCGCCACGATGAGTGCTGCGACCGCATGGCGACGGCCCAGGACCTTCCTGTCGGCAGCTTCGTGTGCCGCACGAGCCTCGGCTCCCGGGTCGGTCGGCGTCTCCTCCCCCGGGATGTCTCCCAGGCAACTCGAGCAGGTTCCTCCGAACCGGATCAGGTCTTCCGAGATCTCTGCTTGACAGAACGGACAGGAACCCAAGGGCCGGAACCAGCCGCACATCCGCACTATAGCCCCACTCCGGTCGGGGAGCCAAATCCCGTCCGGCTCAGCCGGGACTCACGGGAACCACGCCGTAGAGCGTATCCAGGGTGGTCACCCCGATGTTGGCCCAGGCGTGGAACAGAGCCCCGGCCACGATGCCCCCGGTCCTCGCCCGCATCCACCCGAAGACCAGGCTCGGGAAGAAGATGGCGAAGTGCCACCACTGTGGTTCGACCAAAGAATGGCCCAGGGCGAAGAAGACGCAGGCCAACAGCCAACCCCACCCGAGGTCCGCCCCCAGGATGCGCCACCGCGGTGGGAACGCCTCGTCCAGGCGCGTTTGGAGATATCCGCGGTAGAAGAACTCCTCGGGAATGGCGACGAAGAAGACGTGGTAGCCCACCAGCAGCAGCGGCTGCGCGGGCCACGTGCCGCGGTAGTGGTAGTCCGGCGCCGTCCCCAGCCCCAAAGCCTCGACTGCCCAGGGGAACAACGTCGTCTGGTAGACGTGGTACCCGATGAGCCAGGGCACGGTGACTACGGCGATGACCATCAAGGTGAGCTTCACCGCGCCCCACCACGCCTCACGATCCCGGAAGGCGGGCAGGGCGAGAGGGTAGTCCCAGCTGTCCACCCCCCGCAGCCGACAGAGGAACACCGGAGCGTACATGAACAGGATGGGCACCGCCGCGAGGAACACCTCCGGCAGCCCGACCGTCCCCACGAGGTCCTTCACCCCGCGGATCAAGAGCAGGGTGACCAGCCACAGGGCGAAGATCTCGCCCAGGACGACTCGTCGGCTCGCTAGGTCGGGCTGCGGTAGCCCACCAGGTCGAGGGTCACCCAATGGAATCCGGCCTCCTTACAGGTTTGCGTGATCTGCTCCCGAACGCCTGGCGCCGCGAGCCCGTGAATGTCCGAGGGGTCCAATTCGATGCGGGCGAGCACCCCCTGAGGCAGCTCGTGCCATCGCACCCGGAACTGGCGGAAACCGAACAGGCGAAGCGCGCTCTCCACCCGTGCGACGCGGTCCACCTTCGCTGCAGTCACCCGGGTCCCCACCGGGAACCGGCTGCCGAGACACGCGAAGGAGGGCTTGTCCCACACGCTCATCCCGAGCTGTCGTGCGATCGCACGCACGTCCGCCTTCCCCAGTCCCGCCTCCACCAGGGGATGGCGAACCCGGTTCTCGGCGGCCGCCTCCAGCCCGGGCCGGTCTTCACCCATGTCGTCCACCAGGGTCCCGTCCGCGACCCAGGCGAAACCGAGGTCGGCACGCGCGCCCTCCGCCAGCCGGAACAGCTCGGCCTTGCAGTGGTAGCAGCGGGATCCGTCGTTGCGGCTGTACGCCTCCGACAGCAGTTCCTGCGAATCCATTACCAGGTGTCGCATCCCGGTCTCGGTCGCGAACCGCCTGGCTTCGGTGGCCTCCTCGGCCGGAAGGGTCGGGGAATCGGCGGTCAGGGCCACCGCAAGGTCGCATCCCAGTTCCTCGTGGGCGACCCGAGCCACCAGGGCGGAGTCCACCCCGCCGGAGTAGGCCACCACCACCGAGCCCAGGTCGCGGACCACCTGCTGGAGCCGTTGGAGCCCATCGGTCATCCCTTTGGCTCCACGTCTTGCTGTACCAGGTACGGACCCAACCACAACCCCGCAAGGCCGCTCCGACGCCAGATGCGGATCGCCTCACCCGGAACCGGCACGATCGGGTCGCGCCCCTCCGCCAGGGGGAAGCAGGCGACGGCGGCACACCCGGTGCGCCGGTGCAGCGCGACGAGGGCGCGATGGAGCAACGGGTCGCCGTCCGGATCGACCCGTTGGAGGTGCACACGGCCGTCCGGGGTCACCACCCCCGGGTATCGGCGGGCGAACACCGGGTCCACCTGCACGGCCACGTTGCCATAGCGCAGCGCCACCTCCAGCTTCGCGGCCTGGCGGACCTCGCCGTCCCCCGGGGTGGGGACCCAGGCGCACCCTGGCTCCTCGTCCTCGAGGCGGCCGAGCGCGCTCCGGACCCCCTCGACTGCCGCCGGGTCGTCCGCCCGCACCAGCACCGTGCGGGACCCCAGGCCATATCGCCCCAATCCGGCCCGCCCCTGGAACCGGGCCACCGCCCCTCCCGCCTCGAGCAAACCGGCCACCGCCTCGGCGGGGTCGGATGGGCTCACCCCCCGCAGTCCCGCCATGGTCAGCGCGCGTGCGCACTGGGGAGCGTGGTACTCCCGCCCCAGTCCGGGAACCGGAAGCAGGTGGGGGGAGATGCCGGCCAGGTAGACCGCTGCCCCGGGCCCCAGCGAACCGTGCCCGCTGAAGGGCGACGCGAACACCGTCCTCACCTCGGGAAGCTCCGCCACCGCAGCCACGAGGCGCGGGTTGTCGAACACGGCCCCTGCCAGCGCCAGGTCCCGGATCTCCTCGGTGCGCATGTGGTGCGCCACCACCCCACACACGGCCTGGCTCAGGTTCTCCAACACCGACGCGGCAGCGACCTCCGGATTGGCCTGGACCAGGGCCCGGTACACCGCCTCGCCCCGGGTGGAGGGGATGGGGTAGGAACGCCGGGACAGCTGGGGCCCATCGGCGTGCAGGTGCCGATCCAGGTGGTGCAGCAGGGTGGAATCCGGCTCACCCCGTGCCGCAAGGGCCCACAACCTGTCCATCTCGGTGCAGGCGTCATAGCCGATGGCCGCGGCACAGCGCTGCAGGTGCACGTGGAGTGTCGAGAAGCCCTTCTGGGCCCACAACCGGTCGACCTGTCCAGCGACCCCCCGGTGCACGGCGACCGAGACCCCGTCGCCCATGGGGTGCAGCGTCACGCCCAGCACGTCGTCATCTGGCTGACAGCGATAGGCCGCCGCCGCGAGGGCCTGGTGCACGTCCACCAGCACCACCCGCTGCATGTGGAAACCCTTCGCGCGGAGTTGGTCCCGAATCCAGTCGGCGGCACGGTCCGCCTCCAGCGCCCCGAACCCGGACTGACGGAGCATGGCCTGGTAGAAGACCTGCGCGTCCATGGCTGGCGAGAACGCGTCCCGCGCCATCTTGCGCAGCCCGGGATGACGCCTCAGGAAGAAAGGTGGCGTGAACCGACCGGCGACTGCCACCAGGTCCACGTGCTCGCTGCGCAGCCCGGCTTCCTCCAGCACCTCCTTGATCGCCGCCCACGGGAAGGTGTGTGACTTCGGGGTGCGGTCCAGCCGCTCCTCGCATTCGACCGCCACCAACTGCCCGTCGATCACCAGCGCAGCGGAGGAGTCCGGCCCATCCGCGATCCCCAGGATGACCAACGACTACATCCGCCCTACTGGTTCTGCCGGCGTGAGCTGGCGGCCGTGCGCCTCCATGTGCGCTTCGGCCATGAACAGCGGTTTCAGCGGGCGGGTGTCCTCGATGTGCCTCACGATCTCCAGCTGTGCCAACTGTGCATTGGCAAAGGCAAGCTGGTCCGAAACACAGCGGATCATAGCCACCCGCATCGCCGAGCCACCCGGGCTGAAGGCCGCGACCAGGTCCTGCCATTGCTCCAGCCGGAGGACCAGTACCGTCACCGCCTCCTTGGCCACCACGGAGGCCATACGCGGTCGGCTGTCCAACAGGGCGATCATCCCGAAGGCGTCTCCCGGCTCCAGGGTGGCCAGCTGTTCCACCCGATCGCCCTCGGTGGAGATGAGCACCTCCACCAGACCCTTAGCGAGGATGTACATCTCCTGCCCGATGGTGCCCTCGGTGCACAGGAAGCTACCCGACGCGTACCCGGCTGCCTTCAAGCACGTCGCCACCTCGGCGAGGGCCTCGTCGGTGGCATCCATGAAGAACGGGACGGCGCGCAGGACCGACTCGATGTCGACGTTGTGTGCCTTGTAGGGTCCGCCGCTTCCGAACAGGGCCCTGACCGAGGCAAAGAACCCCTTCTGCGGGGCGACTACGGCGGCGGGGGTGCCCTCGGAGAGACTCGCGATGGCATCGCTGGTGTCGGCGAGCCGCTGCATGAGCTGTTCCAGCGCGAAGGCCTCCAACGCCCGGCCCACCGGGCTGGCCACTCCGCGAAGCTGCTGGTAGCCGGTGCGGTCCAGCAGAAGCAGGCGGGAGTTGGTGTTGGCCTCGACGCTCGCCATGCGCAGACCCTCGCCGAACAACGCCATTTCGCCGACGATGTCACCGGGCTTGGCCATACCGAGCTGGGTGTCGCCCGTCTTGATCTCCAACTCCCCTTCCAGCACACAGAGCAATGTGGGGTCCTGCTCGCCCTCCTCGATGAGGCGCATTCCGTAGTCCACCTCTACCAGGCGAAAGAAGCGCAGGGCCCACTCGATGTGCTCGTCGGAAAGCCCCTCGAACAGCGGAAGCTCGTTCTCTTTCATGGCGAAAACCTCGTGGCACGGAACGGGTCGAATTTGGGCGCGTTCGAGACGCGCCCACCAGGGAGGAGGTAGCATACTAGGGAGCGCGGATCCCGACCTCCCCCTTCTCCCCTCCCCCATGCTCCCCCTCCTGCTGCTCTTCCTCTCCGGCTGCGTCCACGGCCCTCGGATCCCCGGACCCCTCGGACCCGTCGGTCGCGCCCCCCTACCTGCGGCTTCCTACCCGCCGGAGCCGATCCCGCTGCCGCCATCGGATCGCCCACCCCCCGAACGCCAGAGACCCGATCCCTTCGGCGCGGCGCTCGCCGACGCCGCGTCGTTCTACCTGGAGCACGAGCCGAAGCACTACCGGAGAGACTGCAGCGGCTTCGTCTGCGCGGCGGCGGCTCGGGCCGGCTGGCCCGTGCAGGGGAACACCCAATCGCTCTGGGACCTGGCCACCGAGCAGGGCCGGGTGCATCACCGCAAGGAGCCAGGGGTCGGCGACCTGGCCTTCTTCGACCAGACCTATGATCGGAACCGCGACGGGCGCCTGAACGACGAGCTGACCCACGTCGCAGTGGTGATTGGCGTGGAGGAGGACGGCACCGTGGTCCTCGCCCACAGCGGCACCCGGGCGGGGAGGACCGAGCTGCGCATGAACCTCCGCCACCCGCACGACCATACCGACCCCCTTGGGAAGGAGATCAACGGCTGGCTGCGCCAGGACCTCCGCACCGATCCGCCGGGGACTCCCCATCTGGCCGCCGAGTGCTGGCGCGCCTTCGCGACCCTGAGTCCAGCCACTCAGGAGGCGTGGGAAACGGTCGACGGCTCCTGAGGTGCAACCCGGCCCTTCCAAGGGCGTCCCCCTGGTACCATCACCACATCAGGGGGGCCCATGAGGATCCTCGCGGGAATCGACCTCGGCGAAGAGGGACACGACCAGGTGGCCAACTGGACCCGGGCCCTCGCCATTCGGCTGTCGGCCCAGGCGGACCTCATGTTCGTGCTCCCGGACAGCGCCAGGAAGAAGGCGTTCCAGAAGAGCTGCCGCAGCCTGGACGCGCTGTCGTCGGGTTTCCCGGACGAAGTCCGGGGCCAGGGATCGTGCGAGCGCGGGCGTCCCGTGGACACCCTGGTCATGCGCTCGGAACCCTACGATGCCCTGGTGGTCGGCCCGAGGGCCCGGGGGACATGGGAGCAGATGCTCCTGGGCACGGTGGCGGCCCAGGTGGTGCGGCGTGCGAGGTGCCCGGTCTTCGTGTGTCGGAGCAAGCCGCTGGAGAAGGGGCCGCGGGTGCTGGTGGGGCTGGACCTGGCCCGGAAGACCCACAATCGGTTGCTCCACCACGCGGCCCAGTGGACCGAGACGCTCGGCGGCACGTTGGATGCCGTGTACGTGGACACCCAGCGGCTCCCCCTCATCCGCGACGCATCGCTGAGAGGGGCGGCAGAGCGAGAGGTGGAGGCGCGTCGGGCGCGAGACCAGAAGTTCACCGCGGAACAGTTGGAGAGGGTTCCGAAGGCGATCCGTGGAAAGGCCCGGGTCGAGGCTGGGGGGATGCCGGGGACGACGCTGGTGGGACTGTCCGGAGGGTACGACCTGCTGATGGTGGGGTCGCTGGAACGGACGGGCGTGGTCGAGCACCTGCTGGGGTCGGTGGCGGAGTACGTGGTGAGTCGGGCACACGCGAACGTGTTGACGTTCCCCTCCAGGCTGCATCGCAAGTAGTTCGCGCGCCGCGGTCCGGGGCTGGTCGCTTCCTACCCGTCATGGTGTGGGGCCAGTCCCCGTGCTGCGCCGCCGCGCCACCTCGGGACGTGCGCGGCGTTTTCGGCTATGGTGACGCGCTCTCGAAACCGATCGCCTCCCAGGAGTTGGCGGATGCACGACGAGTACCTCACCGAGGAGCAACTCAAGACGCTGAAGGGCATGCTCGAGGAACAGCTCGAGTCCTTGCTCTCCCAATCCCGGGAAGAACTGAACGAGTTGGTCGAGACGCGCGAGGTCGACGCCGACCCACTCGATCTGGCGGTGTCCGAATCCAACCGCGACTTCACCCTCCGGCTGGCCGACCGCGAACGGCGCCTGGTGGCGAAGATCCGTTACTCGCTGGAACGCATCCAGTCCAACGAGTACGGCGCCTGCGAGGCCTGCGGCGAGCCCATCACCTATGGACGCCTCATGGCACGGCCCGTGGCCACTCAGTGCATCGACTGCAAGACGGAGGCCGAACAGGTCGAGCGGCGCAAGCGGGTGTTCTAGCCCTGGAGAGCACCCCCTCCCTGCCTCAGCCCCCGATACGGGTCATCACCCCCTCGAACTGACGAAAGCCCGCCTCCAGATGGGCCTCGTGACCGGGGACCTTCTGCCACACCATCTCGCGGATGACGCGCTCCAGGGCGTCGTCGTCCAGGCCGTCGCGGATGAGGTCCCGCAGGCTGGGCGTGTCGTCACGGGAGAGACAGGTGCGCAGGTGGCCATCGGCCATCAGTCGGAGACGGTTGCACGACTCGCAGAAGTGCTCGGTGATCGCCGAGATGAACCCCACCACCAGCCCGGTCTCCTCGATGCGCCAGTTCACCGCCGGGCCGCTGCCGACTCGCCGGCCGGTGGGCACCAGGGTGTAGCGCTCCGAGAGCCGGTCCCGGAGGATGCCGGCCGCCACGTTGCGCCGCCGATCGTCGCCAAAGGGCATGTACTCGATGAACCGCACGGTGGTGTCGCTTGCGTGCGGCGAGAAGTGCTCCACCATCCTGGGCACCTGGTCCTCGTTCTCCCCCGCGACGATCACCACGTTGATCTTGATGGGGGTGAGCCCGGCCGCGCGGGCGGCATCGACGGCCCCGAGCACCCGGGAGAGGTCCCCACCACGCGTGATCCGCCTGAACTGGCCCGGGTCCAGGGTGTCGAGGGACACGTTGACCCGCTGCAGACCGGCCGTGGCGAGCCGGGATGCCCACTTCACGAACTGGTGCCCGTTGGTGGTCATGGACAGGTCCTCGATCCCCTCGATCCGCCCGAGCATCGCCACCAACCTGTGCACGTCTCGGCGCACGGTGGGCTCGCCACCAGTGAGCCGCACCCCGGTGACCCCCATGCGCGCAAACAGCGCTACCCCCCGTGCCACCTCCTCGAAGGTCAGCAGGTGCTCCTTCGGCATCCACTCCATGCCCTCGGCGGGCAGGCAGTACAGGCACCGGTAGTTGCAGCGATCAGTGACGCTCACCCGCAGGTTGGTGTGCGCGCGCCCGTAGGGGTCGATCAGCGGCCCACCCAGGGGCATGGCATCGACAAGGCGCGGCGGCAGGCTCATGGTGTGGTGACCGGCAGCTTCTCCACGACCCGCATCGCAAGGTCCTTGAACGCGAGCGCGATCGCGTCGTCCCCCAGGGCGGCAGGCAGGCCTTCGTCGCCGCTCTTCCGCAGGGAGGTCTGCAGCGGGATCTGCCCGAGCAGGTCGAGTTGGTGGCGCAGCGCGAGCCGCTTTCCGCCATCCTCGCCGAACACGTGGTCCCGCCGACCATCGGGCAGCTCGTACCAGGACATGTTCTCCACCAGGCCGAGCACGGGCACGTCGAGCTTGTCGAACATGATGATGCCCCGCACCGCGTCGGCCAGCGCGACCTCCTGGGGGGTGGTGACCACGATCGCGCCGGCGACCTTGCATCCCTGCACCAGGGTGAGTTGGGCATCGCCGGTTCCGGGAGGCAGGTCCACCACCAGGTAGTCCAACTCACCCCATTGGGTTTGCTGGAGGAACTGGCGGAGGACGTTCATCACCAGGGGGCCGCGCCAGATGACCGCCTCCTCCTCCGGCACCAGCATCCCGACGCTCAAGCAACGGACGCCGTACGAGGAGGGCGGGATGATGTGCTGGTCGTCGTCCACCATCGGGGCGTTGGTGACGTTCATCATCCGGGGGACGCTCGGGCCGTACAGGTCGGCATCCATGAGCCCGGTGGGGTGGCCGAGTTGGCTCAGCGCCACCGCCAGGTTGGTGGCGATGGTCGACTTTCCGACCCCGCCCTTGGCCGATGAGACCACCACCACGTGTTTCACGCCCTCGATCTCCTGCTCGACAACGGGCCCGCCGTGGGGCATCACTCCACCGCCCGACATCCCCTTGACCGGGTCCTCCTTTGGGGTCGGCTCTGGCGTCTCCTCGCCGACCCGGAGCACCACCTCGCCCTCCCATCCCAGGCCACGGAGGTTCTCCACCAGCGCGGCCCCGATCCCCTGCCGATGGGCGTCATTGTGCTGCGGGCCATAGACCACGTCGATGGTCAGGACGCCGGCATCTACCCGGGCGTCTCGGACCAGCCTGGCCAACCATACCGACCGACCCGACACCGGGTCGCGCACCCGGGTGGCGGCGGGCTCCAAGAGAGGGAGGGGATCGATGGCTGACATGTGGGCACCTCGAGGCAGGTGCACCGCCTTATCATTCAGATGCCGGACACGTCGCGCAGCGCTGCCTTGATGCGCCCCTCCGCCTCCGCGTCGAGATGCTCCGCCAGCACCCGGCACGGGATCAGGTCACGAAAGGTCACCGATTCCTCCGGCGGCTCGCGGAACGGCACGTCGTTGGCCTTGAGGTCCATCATCCCTGCCCAGGGGACCAACTCGGCCGAGGCCTCATCGGGTCCGCTGACCAACGCCACCGCCGAGCAGCCGCCCCGGTCGTGCACCAACAACACCCCGACGCTCGGGGCGCGACACCCGGGGCGTGGGCACACCCGCTCCGGCTCCGGCCGCACGTTCATCGCGCGGTTGGGCACCGCATCGCTGGTGAGGGAGACGAGCCGGTCCTGCAGCGAGGCGGCCAGAGCAGCAATCTCCTCGTCGTACTCCCCGGGGACGACTCGGGGCCAGAGCACGACCACCCCCTTGGGGTTCCCCGCCGAACGGCTGATCTCGGGCGCATCGCCCGCGGACGCCACGGCTGGGGAGAGCAGCAAGGCCGCCAGGAAGAGCGGCAGGAGGTGCCGGGCCGAAAGCGACTCCCGGCGGCGGGCGAAGAGGGCCAACAGGCCGAGCAGGACCCATGGGGCGGCGCTGGCCGGCGGGCCGCCGCCGGTCGACGCGATGCAGCTGCCCTCGTAGTGGTTCGAGTAGCGCCCGTCCGGGTCGAGGTAGTTCGGCACCCCGTCCTCATCGTCGTCGCCGGTGCCCTCGTTCTCGTCCAGCATGTCGTCGCGGTTGGGGTCGCAGTCGCCGTCGTCGTCCAGATCGCAATCGCCGTCGGCATCGGTGTCCAGCCAGTTGGGATCGCCGTCCTCGTCCACGTCGTCCCCATACTCGGCGCCGTGTCCGGCCTCGGTGGCGGTGGGAATACCGTCGCCGTCGTCGTCGGGATCCAGGTAGTTCGGGGTCTCGTCCCCGTCGGTGTCATCGTTCATGGGGTTGCTGTCGCCATCCGGGTCCTCGTCCACGGTGAGCACGGTGTCGTCGTCGTCGTCGTCATCGACATAGTCGGCCATCCCGTCCTGGTCGGTGTCGGTGGTGCCCTCGTCCTCGTCCAGCACGGTGTCATCGTCGGAGTCGGTGTCCAGGAAGTCGGGCGTGTCGTCCTCGTCGGTGTCCACCGCAGGCGTCGATGTGTCGGTGTCCCCAGCCTCGGTCGCGTCGGGGATCCCGTCGCCGTCCGAGTCGAGATCCTGGTGGTTGGGTGTCAGGTCTCCGTCCTCGTCGTCGTCGAAGTCCCCCTCCTCGATGGTCAGGATCCCGTCGTCGTCGTCGTCGTTGTCCAGGTAGTCGTCAGTTTCGTCTCCGTCCGTGTCTCCTTCGCCCACCTCCTCGATGGTCGGAATGCCGTCCCCGTCGTCGTCGGTGTCCAGGAAGTCCCCGGTGCCGTCCCCATCGGTGTCGTCCGAGCCCTCTACGCTGTCGAGCACGGTGTCGCCGTCCGAATCGTCGTCCAGGTAGTTGGGGAGTTCGTCGCCGTCCGGGTCGCCGGTGCCCTCGATGCACGAGTTGATGCCGTCGCCGTCGTCGTCATCGTCCAGGTAGTTCGGGATGTCATCGGAATCGGTATCGTGCTCGGTGAGGTCACCGTCGCCGTCGAGGTCCTCCGAGCAGGTGTCGACGCAGTCCCCGTCATCGTCGTCGTCCAGGTAGTCGGGCGTACCGTCGCCGTCGGTGTCGTCGTTCCGCGGATCGTCGTCGGGCGTCGGGTTCCCGAGTTCGTCCTCGTAGTCCTCTTCGATGGTGAGGATGCAGTCGTTGTCGTCGTCGGTGTCGAGGTAGTCGGGCTGGTCGGTCCCGTCGGTGTTCAGACCCACCTCGTCCTTGGTGGGCACGTTGTCCCCGTCATCGTCGGGGTCGAGGTAGTCGGGGAGCACATCGCCGGTCGCCGAATCGGTGTTGTCGTTGGTGGGATCGCCATCGCCGGTGCCGCCCTCGTAGTCCTCGTCGGCGGTGTTCACGCCGTCGCCGTCATCGTCGATGTCGACGCAGTCGACCTGCCCGTCGGTGTCGGTGTCGGTGGTAACGGTGGGCATCTCGATACCGTCGTTCACGTGGTCCCCATCGGTGTCCGCCAGCAGCGCATCGCAGGCGACATCCTCGACTTCCACGTCATCCTGGAGCCCATCCCCATCGGTATCCTTCAAGTCCGGGTTGGTCCCGTGGATGCACATCTCATCGGCATCGGGAAGGCCATCCCCCTCGCCCTGGTCGTCATCCAGGGTGTGCGAAAACACGATGACCTCCATGAGGCCGCTGGTGTCCTCGTTCACCCAGGCGTAGGTGTCGAGGTACGCTTGATCGCCCTTGTTCGCGGGACTGCCGAGATTGCCGCCCGTCTCGTTGCCCCAGGCGCGCGCGTTGCACGTGTCAGCGGTGCCCTCGATGCAAGTGATGGCCGAGGGGCGGGCCACATAGGGGCTGAGCGACGTCACGCCGGCCGCGGTGGAGCTCTCCAGGCTCACGCCGCCCCCAGACATGGGGTTTGCAGCGTGGTCCTGCACCTCGGCATCGTTCCAGTACATGTCCAGGGGGGTCCGGTCGAGGTTGTTTTCGACCTCGTACAGGCCGAAGCCCCGGTACGAGGTCTCCATGTCCCGCCCCACGTAGTGGAACTCCCCCACGGTCAGCAGTACCTGGCAGTCGTAGGGGCAACCGTCGGCCTTGAGTGTAGAGCCGTCGGGACAATCGTCGCCGGCCGGCCAGCGGTCGGCCACCGGAACGCCGGTGTTGTCGGTGACATCCCAGAACACCTGGTTGGTGCCTATGTCGGCCACCCCGAGGAAGTGCACGTCGTCGTCGTTGGTGATGTCGAACTCGCCGTCGGGACAGCTGGCGGTGGGGTCCGCGGGGCATGGCATGCCCCCGATGTCGCACACCACGTGGTAGGTACCGGTGACGTTGCTGTCGAAGCTGAACACCCCGTCGACCACGCCATAGGCGATCACGTCACACATGGCGGAGTCGACCTCGAAGTCCTCGAAGGTGACGAGCGGATCCGCCGGATCGTAGCTCGCATCCTGCGGGGGCTGCAGGTAGATCCGGTACTCCGGATCGATGTTCCAACGAGGGTCGTCATGGCAGGTCCAGCTGCCCCCACCGAGATCCTCCCAGTCGACGCACTCGGGGACGCTCCTGCCGGAGGCGTTGCCCACCACCGTCCCGCCGGGGTTGGTGACCGCTGCCGTCCCGAAGCGGTTGGCAGCAATGTCGTAGATGAACCCGGCCAGTCCGTGGGTCTGCATCTCGACCACCGCGTCCAGGCCGGACCCCCCGCCGTCGACCACCGCGTAGAAGCTGGCGATGCAGTTGTTCCGGTTGACCGGGTCGCTCTCGTTGTCACAGATGCCGACCGCGTACTCCAGCTGGAACTTCTGGGCGTTGAACTGCCACAGGAAGCTCCAGAGCCGGCCACGGGTCGAAGGCGCGCCGACGACATTGACGTCCCAGGAGCAGTCCTCGTTGTCCGGATCGCAATCGTGCGTGGAGACCTTCAGCTCGTAGGCCCCCGTGCCGCTGGTGGTCGTCCAGCTGCCGCCGGGCGCGTTGATCGTAGCCACCAGCGCCCCACGTGGACCCTTCGGGGTCGGAGTGGTCACCGGCGCGTAGATCTCCAGGTCGGCGTAGCCGTCATACTCTATGACTTCGCCCGCCGACAGGATGTCGACGTAGAACCTCGTCCAGGAATAGAGGACCTGCCGCTCGTTGAGCTGCGGGGTGCCCTCGCCGGCGAACGCGACGCCAGCGAGCAGGAAGGTCGCGAGCGCTGCTGCAACGATTCTCATGGCGTTCCCTCCGGCTCCGGACCATCGTCCTTCTGGTCGATGAGGTTGAACTCCACCCGACGGTTCGCCTCCAGTCCCTC
>JAFDJI010000041.1 GCA_019307545.1 Deltaproteobacteria bacterium
CTCCGCCGGCTTGGCAGCGGCCACCACAGCACCGCGGTCCTCCGTGGCGGCGTCGGGGGGGACGCCGAGGTACCGAAGGCTCTGCCCAGCAATCTCGGCGAAGGCAGGTGCTGCGACCACGCCCCCGTATCGGCTGCCCCGTGACGGTTCGTCCACGGTCACCACGATGGCGAGCAGGGGGTCGGTGGCGGGCACGAACCCGATGAAGGACGACACCCGCGCGTCGGTGTACTGCCCGTCCTGCACCTTTTCGGCGGTACCCGTCTTCCCGGCCACGATGTAGCCGTCCACTCGGGCACGCGTGGCGGTGCCGCCCGGCTCGGTCACGGTGACCATCATTCGGGCCACCTCCGCCGCTACCTCTCGCGACAGCACCCGGCGTACCGGCTGGGGCCGTTGCTGCCAGGCCGGTGTGCCATCGGTGTCCACCACACGGGTCACCAGCCGCGGCCGCAGAAGGACGCCGCCATTGGCGATGGCCGCTGTGGCCATCGCCAGTTGGAGTTGGGTGGCGGTCATTCCCTGTCCGTAGGCCGTGGTGGCCAATTCGATGGACTTGACCCGGTCGGGACTGCGAATCTGCCCGCGCCGTTCCCCCGGAAGCACTACGTCGGTCCGCCCCGCGAACCCGAAGTCGCGGAGGTATCCGATGAACGTCTCCGGACCCATGTGCAGCGCCAGTTTCGCCGTGCCGATGTTGCTGGAGTACTTCATCACCTCAGTGGTGGTGATGAGGCGCCGGGGGTGGTCGTCGCGGATGCGCGTACGTCCGACGTACCAGTTACCGCCCTCGCAATCGACCACCGTACGCTCGGAGACCAACCCCTCCTGGACCGCCGCGGCGATGGTGAAGGGCTTCAGCACCGATCCCGGCTCGAAGGCGTCCTGAACCGGATGGTTGCGGCGGGGGAAGGCGTCCCCGGCAAGGAGATTGGGGTTGTAGGTGGGAGCGTTGGCCATGGCCAGGATATCGCCGGTCTTCACCTCCACCACGGTGGCGTAGGCCGCTCTCGGGGCGTGGCGTTCGACCACTCCCTCCAAGGCCCGTTCGGTGATCCGCTGGACCACCCGGTCGAGGGTGGTGTGCACATCCATTCCCCGCGCCCGCCACGGATCCTCCGTCGGTCCGTCCACCCCATACCCGCGGCGGTCCCGCCGCCGCTGTTCCAGCGTGACGCCCCCCCGGAGGTACTCGTCCAGGGAGGCCTCCAGACCCTGCCGACCGTTGCCCGCGGCATCGACGAACCCCACGACCTGCGAAGCGAGGCTCGCCTCCGGGTAGTACCGACGGGGGTTGCGGTGTACCCAGAGCGACGGGTGGTCGAGTCGCTCGATCCGGTCCACCAATGCCGGGTGTACGCGCGAGGCCAGGCGCGCGTACCGGGTGTCGCGTCGCATGCGGGCGGCGACCTCTCGGGAATCGAGGTCCAGGATCGAGGCCACCTCGCGCGAGAGCCCGGCGACCTCCTCTGGCCGCACCAGCATGGGATCCACCACGATGCTCGGGGTGTCCACGGTGGTAGCCAGCCGCCGGCCGTGCCGGTCCAGAATGTCACCCCGGGGCGCACGCATGGTGACCCTTCCCCATCGCTGGACCGCGCTGGACGCCACTGTGCGGTCGCTCGGGTCCAGGCAGAGCTGCGCGCCGCGTGCACCCACCGCGAACAGCATGCAGGCCATCGTCACCCCGAGGATTCGCACCCGGTTTCGGGCACGACGGCAAACCGCTACCCTCAGCTCCACCGGTCCGGTAACGGTGGGTATGCGGCCGCTGGGTGTGCGCCCACCCGGGGTGCTCCCGCCGGGAGTGTGCCCGGTGGGAGTCCAGGTCACGGCCGCGCCTCAACGGCGACGAGGGGGACGGCGGAAGAGAGCGCCATCTGGTCGGCCACGGCCTCGATGGCAACCGTCCTACGACGCACCGACCATTCGAGCTCCAGTCGCTCGTGGAGGACCACGGCCTCTCGCTGGAGACGGGCGTTGCGCGAGAGGTCCTTGTGGAGGGCCTGGACCTCGATCCGAGTCGACACCGACGCAGCACACACCGCAAACAAGAGCGCCATCCAGGCCGCGTGCCGCCACAGGGGAACGAGTTGGGTCCATGGGCTCACCCAGGAGTGGACCTCGACGTCCGGAGCGGGGAAAGAGGGAGCCCGTGCAGCGTTCAGCGTGTGTTCCATGGCAATCTCACCGCGGTGCGGAGGCGCGCAGATCGCGCACGGGGGTTGGGGTCGTCGGAAGCGGGCGTGACCGGGGGGCGGGCGACGAGTCGGACCGGGCCAATGGGGTTGCCCCACGGGTCGCGCTCCGCGGTCCGGCCGGTCTCCCGGGCGATGAACTGCTTGACGATGCGGTCCTCGAGGGAGTGGAAGGACACCACCGCGAGACGTCCCCCGGGCCGGAGTCGTTCCACCGCCACCGGGAGCAGCGCCCGCAGCTCGCCCAACTCGTTGTTGACCGCGATGCGCAGAGCCTGGAAGGTGCGGGTTGCGGGGTGGATGCGCCCCTTGACCCTTCCGACCGCCTTGGCCACGGTATCGGCGAGTGCGCGGGTATCATTCCATGGACGTCCGGCCACGATGGTGCGGGCCACGCGGCGCGCATGTCGCTCCTCGCCGAACCGACGGATGACTTCCGCAAGGTCTTCCGCGGACCAATGGTTGACGAGGTCGGCAGCACACACCTTGCCGTCCGGGTCCATGCGCATATCGATGGGGCCAGTCCGGGAGAAGGAGAACCCGCGCGCACCGTCATCGAGTTGGGGGGAAGAGACGCCAACGTCGGCGAGCACGCCGTCCACCAGGTCGAGCCCGCTGTCATCCAGAACCCTGGCCAACTCCGAAAAGCGGGCCCTGACCGCGGCGAACCGGTCTCCGAACCGCTGCAACCGCTCCCGAGACGCCGTGATGGCAGCGGGGTCGCAGTCGATCCCCACCACCCGACATTCGGCAGCCTGCAGGATGGCTTCGCTGTGTCCGCCACCACCGAGGGTGCAGTCCACGAACACCTCGTCGTCCTTGGGGCCCATGGCGGTGACCACTTCGCGGCGCAGAACCGGGACGTGCTCGTACACCCCGTCACTCGCCCCTCGGCATCCCGCTGGAGCGGGCATTGCGGTCCAGAGATTTGCGGAACCGTTCCTCCCATGCGGTCCGGTCCCAGATCTCGATGCGGTTGAGCATGCTGTTCAGAACCACCTCCCGGTCGATCCCGGCAAGCTCGCGCAAGGGCTGGGGGATGCGGATGCGGCCCTGTTTGTCGATGTCGACGTCCTGCGCCGGTGCGAGCAGGGCGTGCACGAAGTCCATGACCTCGTCGGCGAAGGGGTCGCGGGTGGCCATCGGGCTTTCCACGGAATCCTCGAAGTCCCCGGGGCTCCAACCCCAGATGGCGCCCTTCGAGTAGGTGAGCACCAGCTTCCCCTCGCCCGCCTCGGAGAGCGCGCGGCGAAGCTGGACCGGCAGCGCGATGCGCCCCTTGGCGTCCATCGTCGCTCGAACCTGGCATCGAACCTTGAGCATCGGGACCCGCGCGAAATGTGGAGAACGCTCTCCCCACACTCACCCACTTTACACCACTTTGACCCACAACATAATAATTCTGCACCACCAGGACGCCCGATTTCGCGATCTCCAAGCTGGGAAGCGGATCCGGAAATGCAGCCCCGCGCCACTGTCCTCCCACCGTGCCGGAGCACTGCCGTGCGCACCCGTTCCCGCCACACGTGGACGCCGGTTATGGCCGGTTCGGGAGTCCACCATGCCGGAGCCGGAACGCAACATCGTCACCAACCGCCGTGCCAGGTACGATTACCACCTCCACGACCGGTTCGAGGCGGGCATCGCGCTCCTGGGCAGCGAGGTGAAGAGCCTCAGAGCAGGGAAGGCCAACCTGCAAGAGGCGTACGTTCGGCTGCAGCCCGGGGGGGCCTGGCTCGTGGGGTGCCACATCTCGCCGTACACGCACGCCAACCGCCTCAACCACGAACCCCTTCGGGAGCGGCGCCTGCTCCTCAACCGCCGCGAAATCCACAAGCTCAAGCGCGGCACCCGCGAGAAGGGCATGACCATCGTGCCGCTGCGCCTGTACTTCAAGGGGTCGCTGGTGAAGGTGGAGCTTGCACTGGCAAAGGGCAAGCGACTGCACGACAAGCGTCAGACCCTCAAGGCGCGCGACGCGAAACGAGAGATGGACCGCGGTCGCTAGCCACGGTCTGCGCCCCGCGATAATTCGCCCCTCGATGAAAACCCTCACCAGGTACGTGCTCCCCGCACTCACGGTGGTGTTCGCCGTGGGCGCCTTGGCGCTTGGCGCCCAGGACCAACCGTCCTACAGCCTTTTCGCCTGGGTGGTCGCCGGCACCTGCGCATGTGGGCTGGCCATCGTGCACTCCGCGCGCCTCGGGGTGTTCCTCACTGCCTTGGGGTGCGTGGGATCCCTGGGCTACCTGCTGTCCCGCAAGTGGGTGGAGCACACCGAACCGTCCCTGTGCACGATCGGCGGGAAGATCGACTGCGATCTCGTCAACAGCTCGGCTTTCTCCGAGGCCTTCGGCATGCCCATCGCCCTCATCGGTGTGGCGTTCTACGTGGGGCTCGCCGTGGCGGCGCTGGGGGGACCCAAGAGCCTCCCCCGGTTCCACCAGGTCAACGCCCTTTTCGCGCTGCTGTCGCTTGGCTACTCCGTCTTCCTCACCCTGGCCTCCATCTCCCTCGGTGCCATCTGCGTGATGTGCGTCTCGGTCTACGTGGGCAACGCGCTCCTGCTCATCGCCGGTCTCAAGGGGCTAAAAGAGACAGAGCAGAAACTTCTGGACGACCTCGGCGGGATCTTCACCTCCAGGTCCTTCCTGGTCATCACCGCAGTGTTCGCTGTGTTCCTCCTCATGGGGCGCTCGGCGTGGGTGGTCCGCGGAGACAGCATCGCCCATGTCGGCCGGAGCGATCCACCCGGCACGGAAGCCCTTGTCAAACTCTACGCCCAACCCCACGGGGAAGTCGCCATCGACGGCACTGAGCCCATCCTCGGTGACCCAGAGGCCCCCTACCTGGTCGTGGAGTACGCCGACTTCGCCTGCCCCCACTGTGGTCAGGCCGCACGGGACCTCAAGCAGGTGGTCGAGGAGTACCCGCAGATCCAGGTCCGCTTCAAGGTCTTCCCCCTCTCGGGCGCCTGCAACCCGATGATCGAGGGCACCGAGGGGGCGGAGCGGTGCCTGGGGGCGGTGGCTGCGGAGTGCGCTGGGCGGCAGGGCAAGTTCTGGGGAATGACGGACAACATGTTCCGCAACATGGGGTACCTGTCGCTGGACGCCCTGCGGTTCATGGCCGAGGAGGAGGGCCTTGACATCGCGGAATGGGAGGGCTGCATCCACGACCCGACCGCTGCGGCCGCGGTAGGTCAGGACATCCAAGCGGGCCTGCGCGCCGGGGTGCAGGGGACACCGGCCCTGTTCCTGCGTGGCGCTCACGGCTCGGACTTCGTCCTGATCACCTACACGCCGGCAGACATGCTGAAGGTGGTGAGGGCGCACCAGGCGGGGACGTCACTGCCCCAACCCCGGCCCGCCCCCCTTTTCTGAATGGCGGCCTGGGAAGCGCTTCGGGTCCGCGTCCGCCGAGAGGATGCAGCACGCGTTTCCCGCGTGCTCTTCGCCCTGGGAGCGAGCGGGGTGCAGGAAGACTACCTGCCCGGAGAGGCACCGCCCCCACGCCAGCCGTGGGAGCACGGGCCTCCTGCTCCGCAACCGCCGGAGGTACTGCTTCGAACGGCGCTGTTCGACCCCGACCGCCCCGGGGTGGAGGGCACGCTGCGTGACGTGGTGGGCAGCTTGCTGGGGCCCGATGCCATCGAGTGGGGCACGGTGGAGGAGGTGGACTGGGAGGCACGGTTCCGTGCCGGGTTCACCTCCTTCGCGATCAGCGACCGGCTGGTGATTGCACCCCCTTGGGATGCTCCTGTCGGCGCGGTGGTGGTGGAACCCGGATGTGGGTTCGGCACCGGCGCCCACCCCACCACCCGCCAAGCCCTCCGTGCCCTGGACGCGCTCGCCGACCAGGCAGAGACCGCGCTCGACATCGGATGCGGCTCCGGGATCCTGGCCCTGGCGGCTGCCCACCTGGGCCTGCACGCCCGCGGCATCGACGTGGACCGGGCCGCAATCGGAGACGCGCGCGCCAACGCTGCCCGCAACGGTCTCGAGATTGCGTTCTCCACGGAGCGGATCAGTGGCCTTCGGGTGCCGGCCGACCTCGTGTTGGCCAACCTGCACGCCGAGCTTCTGGTGGAACTCTCGATGGACCTCCTCCGTCTGACCGGTCGATGGCTGGTGCTCGCAGGTATCCTCCAGGATCGGGAGATCCTGGTACGGAAGGCCTTCGCTTCCCTCGCACCACACCTCAGGTTCGAGGAAGGGGAATGGGTGTGCTTGGTGCTTCGGAGGGAGCGATGAGGCGGTTCTTGGTGGATGCCCTCCCCGACGAGGGGGAGCGGGTGGCACTTGCGCCCGGCCCGGCCCACCACCTGCTGCAGGTGGTGCGAGTGAAGCGTGGGGGCCGGGTCGAGCTGTTCGATGGGTCGGGCCGTACCGCCCTGGCGACGCTGGTGGCGGTGGAGGGCGACATCGCGATCCTGGAGTTGGAGGAGACGCCACATCTCGCACGCCCCACCCACCCCCTGCACCTGCTGGTGGGTATGCCCAAGAGCGGGGCCATGGACACAGCGCTCCGGGCGGCGACCGAGGCTGGCGCCACCGACCTGTACCCGGTGCGGACATCGCGGAGCACCGTCCAGGGCGACCGCGGGGAGCGGTGGCGACGCATCGTCGAATCAGCCGCCCAGCAATGTGGGCGGGGCGACCTGCCCACCGTCCACCCCCTCCGGTCGCTGGAAGAGACCATCGCCGCATTGCCCCCTGATCTGGACCGTCGCATCGCCCTGCCCGGGGCGGCGTACCTTCCGCCGGCTGTTGGTCCAGCAGCAGTGCTGATCGGTCCGGAGGGGGGACTCACCGAGGGCGAGGTGGAAGTCGCTCTGACCTCGGGGTTCCAGCCCCAGGGGCTCGGTCGGTGGACCCTACGGACCGAGACGGCTGCGGGCGTCGCGGTGGCCATGGTCGTACCACGGTCTTGAAAACGGCAGCGGCCGTGGAGTGTCTACCCCACGGCCGCAAACGCCCGAGTTGGACCGGCGGCTCAGCCGCCAGCTACCAGCTGTCTGATCAATCGGGGTTCAGCGCGTTCTTCAGGCCCTTGCCAGCGCGGAACACGGGGATTCGGCGGGCCGGAACCTTCATCACCTGGCCGTTCTTCGGATTGTGGCCGGTGAACTCGCGGCGCTTGGACACCGTGAAGGTGCCGAAGTCCGAGATGGTCACCTTCTCGTCGCGGACGAGGGCCTCTTGGATGGCTTCGGTGATGATGTTGATGTAGTTGGCCGCACGCACCTTGGGGATTCCGGCGCGCTCAGCGAGCTTTTCGGTCAAGTCGGCTTTGTTCATGTTTGGCTCTCCATGTTTGCCCCAGCAGCGGCTGGGAAATGTATTCTACAAATTCTCGAAGCAGCTTGAGATCCTGCTCGCCGGGACAAAGCCCAATCTGAGCGCGGGCGGTGAGCCCGGTGAAAGACCCCTGGAAATGGATTGTCGAAACATCTCGGTTCCGACGGCTGCTATCTACGACTGTTTCCCTCGACTTGGCAAGTGCCTGTTTCACTTTCTCCCTCCCTGGTACTGGACCTTGGGGGAGGAATTTTCCAAATAGTTAAACAGGCCGGGGGGAGTCGTCAAGCAAAAAAACGAGGATCACTCGTGGATGCCCCACTGGCCGCGGATCTTGAGCACGCTCTTCAGGACACGCACCCGAATCGGCAAGGCCCCAGGTTGTTCGCCGTCGACGTCCAAGAGGACCGGTGCATCGCCCTCGGCCTCAGCCTCCAGCGACACGATCCGGTGGTGCATCACGCCGGGGGTCCGCTCTGTCGTTCCCATGTACAGCCGGGGAAAGTTGACGAGCGCTCTGTGCAAAGGCAGGCGGGGGATCAGCACGAGGTCGAGAAGCCCGTCCTGCATCGAACCGCCCCGGCCGACCCACATCCCGCCGCCGCAGTACGCGCCGTTGGCCACGAACGCATTCATCAGCTCGCCTTCCCACGTTTGCTCGGTTTCGTCCTCCCCGACCCAGGTCACCCGTGCGCGCGCCGGGCGGTAGGCCGCCAGGCTGCGAATGGATGCGCTAAGGAAGGTCGCGGTGCCCCCGAAGCGTTTGGAGCTCTGGTTGGCGCGGAGGACGACGTCTCCGCTGAGGCCGAATCCAGCGACGTTCACACAGATCCGGCCCTCGGTTTCGTCGGTACCCGGGGGGGTGTACACCACGTGCGCGACATCGCTGGCACGCGTCTCCCCCTCTGCGGCGACGCGCAGCGCGGCCCCGAAGTCCCGCGGCACGTCCAGGGTGCGCACCAGGTCGCTCCCCGTGCCCGCGGGGATGGCGGTGAAGACCACATCAGCGTCGCGGATGCGGTCCTCCTCGAACAGGCCGTTTACCGTCTCGCTGGCGGTGCCGTCCCCCCCCACTGCGGCAACCACCTGAAACCCCTCGGACACCGCTTCCGCGGCAAGCTCGGTGGCGTGCCCCGGGCCCTCGGTGATGCGTAGCGTCCACTCCGCGAACCACCGATCCGCCGCCCGTCGTAGCTTCTCCAGCCGTCGCTCCGTCGCCCCACCCCCCGACAGGGGGTTCACGATCAGGCACAGCCGCTCGGTCTCGTTGCGCTCGCTCATCCTGCCTCCTCCAACAACGCGTCCAGGGGGTCGGTCACCTCGATCCCGCCGCACGCCAACAGGTGGTTGCGACAGCGGGCGTCCAGCACCTTGTGCGTCGAGGCCCGCTCCAACCACGCCTTCCCCACTCGCCGAGCCTCATCGGGATGGTGTTGGTGCAGGGGCCCGCCAGCGCCGCAGCACGCCAGTGGAAGATCCCCACCACCGGTGGCGCAGCTCCCCAGACCCTCCGCCAGGTCCGGCACCACCTCGTGGAGCCACTTGAAGGGGACTTCCGCTGCTTCCAGGGCCCTGGCCACCCCGCCGTCCGCAACCACCACCATCTCGGCATCCGCCAAGGTGGCGCGGATGGCAGCGGCCTTCAGCGCCCAGTCCACGTGCTCCACCGCGGCCACCCCGAGCTTGTCCGCCGTGAACCAGCGGCGGACCGGCTTTCCCAGGCGCCTGGAGAGCGCCTCCGCCATGGGTCGGCCGTCGGACTCGACGACCACGATGTCCCCTTCACCCTCCATGGGCCGGAGTGCCTCCACCAGCGGATCGGGGAGCAACTGTGCCCGCGCCTCGCGCAGCAGGCGGGGAAGCGGGCGGTGCAGGTGGCACCATTCCTCGCACGCGCCGCAGTCCGTGCACAGGGTAGCCGCCTGGGCCGCGACTTCCGGAGAGACATTCCCGCGTTCCCACTCCAGCAGTGCGGCCGCGAGCATGGCGGGCACCGCCGCGGTGCGATGGGAGCCGGTCACCACCGGGCAGGCGGGACGGCAGAGCCGTGGGCACAGGGCACACAGGGCGAATTCGCTCATCCGTCCCCTCCCACGCGCTTGAACGCGCCCGACAGGTTCACCGACACCGCCTCGGGGTCATCCAGTGCGCACGCCTCCAGGGGCCCGGATGGGAAGGGGGCTGGATCCCATTCCACCTCCTGCAGACCCCCGGGCACCCGCTGGGAAGCGAGCCTGCCGAGCGCCGCGGCGGCCTCTCCCCGGAACCCGACCCGCAATACACCATCGCGTACGGTCAGCGATGCGGGGCGAAGGTCCGAGCGGAGCAGGTCCAGGGCGACCTTCCACGGCGCTTCCACCAGGGCCTCGCCCATCCAGCGCGGGCCCGCGTCGGCCACCAACGAGGTCACGTGGGGACGGATCTCGGACCGCTCCACCAACCAGGGCCGGAGGTCCGGGCCCGCCGCGGACCGCGGACCACGGCCCAGTCGGCAGTTCAGGCCATCCACCACCCCGTCCACCTCGATCCACCCCACCTGCCAGTGCAGTCGCTGCCAGCGCGGTGGGCCAGGAAGACGCTCCCAGGGCCATCGCGCCTCCCGGGGGTCGGCCTTCGCACGCGCCTCCAGGGAGGCGTCGGCGGAGGTTCGCACCAAGCCGTCCTCAGGCGCAAGCCGTGGTGGAGGCCCGGGATCCCGGTGGCGAACCTCCACGAACAATCGCCCGGGGTTGAGGACACCGTGCGGATCGAGCCGACGCTTGAGCGCCTTCCACCCGCCAACCGCGGGGCCTACCTCCGCGGAGGCCGCAGCCGCCTTCAGCGACCCCACTCCGTGGTGATGGGTGACCGTCGCTCCCACATCCAGGCACGCCTGGAGAGCGGCCTCCCAGGTGCGCTGGTACACCTGCAGCGAACCCCTTCCCGCGAAGGAGAAGTAGATGCTCCCCCCCTCCGGGTACACGTGGCTCATGTGCGCCATCACCACCGCGGTACGTCCAATCGCGCGGCGCACCTCCTGGTACAGGGATTCCAATTGGGACCACCGTCCCGCGACCTCCATGGTGTCCGCGAAGCCACCCCGCTCGAAGACCGGCATCAGCTTGTAGGAAACATGGTGCCGGGAGTGGAACCACCGTTGCCCCGGCTCTTCCCCCAGATCCTCGCCTTCCCGGTCGAGGATCCGCTTTCCGGCGTTCGACAGGACCTCCACTACCTCGGGATCGCCCTCCCACCCCACCACCAGCAGGCATCCGCTCGACACGCGGGAGAAGATCTCGTTCACCACGCTGGGGAGTGCCAGTGGCAGGGTGAGGGTGCGCTGACGTACCGAGCGGATCTGGTCCACCCGCTTCAACCACTCCCAGAAGAAGGCGTCGCTGTCGTCCTCCCGGGGTGCCGACCTGGGTTTGGTCTTGCCCCCGATCTGGGTGTCCACCGGATCGTACATCCGGACCACGGATGGCCAGAGTTCCTCCTGCATCAACTGCCGCATCGCCCGAACGGTGCTCGATACGCTCGGGAACCGATACCCCCACAGCCAACGTCTCTCGGGCAGGGGCCACACACGCATCCGTACCCGGGTGATCACCCCGAGGGTCCCCTCGGAGCCGATCATCAGGGGCATCCAATCGGGTGGACCATCCCCGTCCTCGCCGATCGTCACCATGCCCTGGGCAGGGGTCGCGATCCGAAGCTGGAGGACCATGTCCTCGAACACGCCGTAGCGGCTGCTGAACTGCCCGGCGCTGCGTGCAGCGACCCAACCGCCCACACTGGAGCACCAGATGGAGGAGGGCGAGTGTCCCACGGTCCACCCGCGCGCGTTCAGCCAGTCCTCGAGGAGTTGCCCGTTGACGCCGGCCTCCGCATCGACCGTCCACCGCGCTTCGTCCAAGGGCCCGATGCGGTCCAGCGCCTTGGTGTCCAGCACGATGGAGCCATGTGTTCCCCGCGCACCACCCACCACGCCACTGCCCTCGCCATAGGGCACCACCGGCACCCCGGCGCGGCCGGACTCCTGCAGGATACGCACGACCTGCTCCTCGTCCTCCGGCCAGAACACGCGGTTGGGGCGAGGAATCTCGACCCCCTGCCAGAACTCCAGGGTGCCTCCGGGCCACAGGTCCCGGGACGCGGCCATCAGATCCAGGAGGTGGTTGCTCGAGCGGATCTCGGTAAGGCTGCCGTGTTTCATGCTGCGGAGCATATCAGCGGTTGCGGCAATGCCTGCTCCGGCCACCCACCTCAGCCATCCCCCCCAACGAGCGCCAGCCACGTCGCGCAATCGGCAAAGACCAGAAAAGAAAAACCCGGCCCAAGTTGGGGGGCCGGGTTTTCGTGGCGATATGGCCTCCGCCGGTATCGCACCGAGCTCTTGCAAATCTCCGGTATTTCATAATGCAGATTCCGTACCAGCACTTCTACCTATGACGCATCTTCGCTCTACTGGCCGATCCACGATCCTCGGGCCCTTCGGTCCAACGGCCTTTGAACGCGAAACCACGACATCCCTGTCATGGCGCCCTCGATCCACCCCTCCCCGGATCCGCGCCGTCCCAAACTGTCCAGGTCCGACGAAGCTCATTCTAGCGAGGTTTGATCCTGTTCTTTCCACGTCGCATACTCAGCTCGGCGTCGACTCGGAGGTCAACGCGATCTCCAACACCCTGGCCGACGTCCAATCCCCCCCAATCGGTGCCCTTCGAGCCGCTATCCCCTCCCCTCCTCATCTTTTCCGCCACACAACCCCTCGCTCGAGGTATGGCATGGATGTCGCGGTTGCCCAACTTGACTGCATCGTGATGCGACACATTCGGTCCATCCCCTTGTCGGAATGCATGCAGGGCGCTAAGCCGCATGCGGCGTCTGATGCACCAAGTGCTTGGAGGTGTTCGTGTACGACCTGATCTTGCGCGATGCCACGATCCTCTCCTCCAGCGGCCGCCAGGTGGCAGACGTTGCCATCGAGGGTGGCCGCATCGCGTATGTCGGACCCAGGCCCCCACGCAGCACCCGCATGGAGATCTCGGCCATCGGAAAGTTCTTGATGCCGGGGGTGATCGATACCGCGGTGCAGTTCGATCCCAATGGTGATTCCGGTCTCTGGGAGCGGGAATCCCGTGCCGCCGTCACCGGAGGTGTGACCACCATCGTCGCGCTTCCCGACGGGCAGAACCCCGTCGTATGCCCGGAGACCGCCAAGTACCGTGCCGAGCGGGCCACCGGACGGTCGTGGTGCAACTTTGCCCTGTGGGGATGTGCTGAACGCGGTCTCACTCGGGATCTCGCCGAGGCACTGCACCAGAAGCGGATCGTGGGGACCCTGGCGGAAATCC
>JAFDJI010001010.1 GCA_019307545.1 Deltaproteobacteria bacterium
CACCGGGGTCCCCGGAGACATCTCCGGTCGGTCCCGCGAGCGGGTGTTGCGCGCGCCTGCGGCGGGCATCCTGCGCGCAGAAGCCGAGATCGGAGACCTGGTGCGGGAGGGGGACCGCCTGGCCACGGTTGACGGCGTGCCGGTCGTCTCGCGCCTCACCGGCGTGCTGCGGGGGCTGGTCTACCCGGGCTCCTGGGTGGTGGAGGGCCAGAAGATCGGCGACGTCGACCACCGCGGGGCGCGCGAGAGCTGTTTCACCCTCTCCGACAAGACCCGCACGATCAGCGGGTCGGCGCTGGAGATTGTACTGTCGTTCTTCGGCTCCGCCTGATGCGGGGGGATTTGGTCGCCGCCCTCGGGATCGCCGGGAAGCAATATGTGTTCCTGGTCGGCGCCGGCGGCAAGACCACCCTGATGTTCACCATGGCCCGAGAACTCGCTCGGGAGCATCGAGTGGTGACCACCACAAGCACCCGCATCCTGCGGCCCAACCCGTCCCAATCTCCGGAGATCCTCGTCCAGGACGATGTTTCCGAGCTACTCCGCCAGCTTGGGGCGCGGCGACTGGGGCCAGGCCATCGGACCATCGCTCGGGAGGTATGCCCCGACGGAAAGCTCCTCGGCTTCGCGCCGGAGGACCTCGACCAAATCCACGACGCGGGGGTCGCCGATGTCTTGTTGGTGGAGGGTGATGGGGCGGCGGGTTTGCCGTTGAAGGCTCATGCAGATCACGAGCCGGTGGTCTCGGTGCGCGCCGACATGGTGGTGGCGGTGGTCGCCGCGGACGCTCCGGGGGGTCTTCTCGACGATACCCATGTCCACCGTGCCCACTTGGCCCGGGAGCGGCTCGGCAAGAGCCCCGATGCCCGGGTCACCGTCGCGGATGTGGTGACGCTGTTCTTCCACCCGCGGGGCTACCTGCGCGGGGCTCCTGGGGACGTTGCGGTATTCGTGAGCCGGGCGGGAGCCGACCCCTCGGACGCGCGCGTGCTTGCCGCGGCGTTGAATGCGGCGGACCAGGAGAAAGTGCTCCGCCGCTTCGCACTCGGGGAGTTGGTCCACGGTGAGCGTTGGGTCGAGGTGTGGACCCACCCACCTGCTGGTCCGTCATGACCGGATTGCTCCTGCTGCTCTCCTGCGCTGGCCCCCCGCCCACCGCGGTGGACTACTGCGAGTCCACGGTCGACTTCTTCTGCGATTACTACCTGCGCTGCGGACGCATGGCGGAGGAGGACGACGAGGGGTGTCACTCTACCTTCCTCGAGGTGTGCAACGAGGTCTACGAGCCCCACTACATCGCGCTGGAGGAGGCGGGCCTGCTGGCGCTGTCGGAGGAGGGGATGGAGGCCTGCGCCGAGCACCTCGAGACGGTGACCTGCGAGCAGCAACTCTTCGATCTCGACGGCGGCTGCGGCACCATGTGGGAAGGCCTGGCTCCGGCAGGAGGCAATTGCGGCCCCGGGATCGAGAAGATCGGAAGAGCGTCGTGTGAGGCGGCGGCCGGTGTTGGTGAAACCTGCGGCGAGGAGGTGCGCTGCCGCAGCCAGGCAGACTGCGTGGACGGCTGGTGCATCGCGTCCGCGCTCCCGGGCGAGGTGTGCTCCGAGGCGCTGGGATGTGTTTCGGGTGCCAGCTGCGTCGACGACACCTGTGTCGGATTCGGCTGGTCCGAGGTCGGGCAGGCCTGCGACTGGGAGAACCGGTGTCCGTACCGGTCCGCGTGCGTGGACGGGTTCTGTGTGCAGAGTGCCCTGCTCGGGGAGGGCTGCGGGGACGGGGTGACCTGCGCTTCGGGGTTCTGCGAGGATGGGACCTGCGTGGAGCTGCGCGACGATGGGGTGTCCTGCGAGCGTGCGGATCAGTGCGTTGCGGGGCGGTGTGACGAGACGTGTGGTGGGCTTCCGGGGGTTTGCTTCGAGTAGCCAAGGGGGCTGAGAGTCTGCTGGGGCTCGTACGCGTCCTCGACCTCGTGTTCGGGCTCGGGCTCGGGCTCGTCCTCGTGTTCGTGCAGGTCCTCGGCGGCGTGCTCGTCGTCGGGCGCGACCTCGCACTCGGCACCTCGGGGTCCTTGCGTCCGAGCCACCTCTTCTCCGGGCCTTCGGGGTTCTCGTGCGCGGCCCCCGGCCTGCGGCCTTTTTGTGAGGGCCGCGCCCGCGAACCCCTACGGCCCTCGAGGAGAAGACGATGGAGTATGGATTCGGACACGAGA
>JAFDJI010000377.1 GCA_019307545.1 Deltaproteobacteria bacterium
GCCCTCCGCTCGGTGTTCTCCGACCGGCCGGTGGCGTTCCACGGCGTGAAGCAGGCCATCGGCCACACCCTGGGGGCGACGGGTGCGATCGAGGCCACCGTGGTGGTGGACGCGCTGGGCTCTGGACACCATCCCCCGCACCCGCAACACATCGCGGAGACCCTCGGGTTGGAGGTGCCCGATGCGGCTGGACCCCCGACGATCGCGTTGTCCACCAACTCGGCGTTCGGGGGCGCCAATGCCTCGGTGGTCCTCGCCCGACCCGGCGCGGTCGCACCACGGAAGCAGTCCCCACGGCCCGTGGGGACGGTAGAAGGCCCCGAGGTGAGGGTTCCGCCAGGTCGGGTGGACTGGAAAGCGCTGTGGCCGGACGCCCCCGAGCGCTTCCTTCGCTTCGACCGGTACGTGCGCCTGGGGATGCTCGCGCTGGCCCGCCTCTTCGAGAAGGTCCCCCCCACTCTCGAGACCGGGATCGTCCTCGCCTCGCCGAGTGGCTGCCGGGCGATGGACCTGCGGTACCACGAGCGGCTGGTGCGACTGGGCGCCGCGATGGCGTCCCGCCGCGACTTCATCTACACCGTCCCCGGTGGGCCGGCGGCGGAAGCCTCCATCCACTGGGACCTGCGCGGGCCGTTCCTCATCCTGGTCGGGCCAGGCGAGCAGGCGTTGGAGGAGGCGGCACGCCTGGTCCGCTGGGGCCGCGCCACCCGACTGGTCGCGCTGGACGTCGAGGCTCCCACCCCGGACATCGAGGCACGAGCAAAGGCGACACTCGTGCATAAGCGCGAGCAGTGATATTCACACCGTTCCCCCTCTGGAGGGCGCAGCGTGCAGCGAGTGGTGATCACCGGGATGGGCCTGGTTTCCTGCCTCGGCCCCGATCTGGCCGCCGTCACTTCGTCCCTGCGTGAGGGACGCAGCGGCATCGTCCGCAGCGAGGCGCGCGCCGCCCTCGGGTTCTCGAGCAACCTCACGGGGGCCCTGCCCCACTTCGATGCGCGGAACGCCCTCTCTCGCAAGGAGCGACGCGCGATGGGCGAGCCGGCGCTGTACGCCGCGAATGCCGCCCTCGATGCGCTGGCGGATGCCCATTTGGAGCGCGATCGGGTCGCGACCCCGCGGGCAGGGGTGATCATCGGCAACGATTCGGTGTGTGCCGACGCCTGGCGGGCGGCCGACCAGACCCTCCGAGACGGCACCACGCGCAACCTGGGATCCGCCGCTGTCGTGCGCTGCATGAACTCGTCCCCGAGCATCAACCTCTCAGTGATGCTCCGCACCCGTGGAGCGTGTTGGTCGCTGTCGGCCGCCTGCGCCTCCGGAGCCCACGCCATCGGGCAGGCGTGGTCGCTGGTCGCCACCGGGCAGCAGGACGTCGTGATCTGCGGTGGCACCCAAGAGCTGGACTGGACCGGCATGGCGGGATTCGACGCGCTCGGCGCATTCACCAGCTGGGAAGGCGAGCCCGCCAAGGCAGCGCGCCCCTTCTCCCACGATCGCGATGGGCTGGTCCCCAGCGGGGGAGCAGCGATCCTGGTGCTGGAGAGCCTCGAGCATGCGCGCCGCCGCGACGCACGCGTGCGCGCCGAAGTCCTCTCCTACGCCTTCTCCTCGGATGGTTTCCACGTCACCGCACCCGCCGGGGACGGCGCGGTGCAGGCCATCCACTCCGCGCTCCAGGCCGCGGCGCTCGGCCCCGGTGAAATCGAGTACGTCAACGCACACGCGCCGGGCACCGTTGTCGGCGACCGGATCGAGGCGGAGGCGATCCTCGAGGTGTTTGGCGAGCGCGGGCCCCCGGTGTCCTCCACCAAGAGCATGAGTGGCCACGAGTGCTGGATGTCCGGGGCCTCCGAGGTCGCCTACTCGCTGCTCATGGCCGAGGGGGGCTTCATCGCGCCCAACTGCAACTACGCCGGTCCGGAGCCGGGGCTGGAGGCCCTCGACGTGGTCACGACTCCTCGCGAGGTCCGCCCGCGGACGATCCTCTCCAACTCCTTCGGCTTTGGGGGCACCAACGCGTGCCTCGTCCTGCGCGCTGGAGCGTTGGAGTGAGCCTGCCCAGACCGGAGGAGTTGCTCCCCCACCGCGATCGTTTCCTGCTCCTCGACCGGCTCCTTCGTCTCGACGCGGACGGTGCAGAGGCCATCGGCCACTTCGATCCGGAGGACGTGCACGGCCACTTTCCCGGCAACCCCATCGTCCCCGGCGTCCTGCTTCTCGAGGGTCTGGCCCAGACGCTCGCATGCCTGGACCTGCTCCGACGCGGCCCGGAGGCCGGCACGCCCATGCTGGTCGGCTTCGACCGGGTGCGGTTCCGTGCCCCGGTCATCCCGCCGGCCCAGGTGCACTACCGCGTGACCGTCAAGGAGGAGCGATTCGGGATGCTGCAGGCCAGCGGCGAGGTACGCCACGAAGAACGGCGCGTGTGCACGGCGCTGATCCTGGGGACGGTCGCGGCAGCGAGACCATGAAGACCGCGGTCGTCATCGGCTCGGGCATGTCCGGTCTGTGCGCTGGCCTGCTCCTGGCGATGCACGACTACAAGGTGACCCTCGTGGAGCAGCATTCCCGGCCCGGGGGTCTGCTGCAGCGCTTCTACCGCAAGGCCTGGGCTTTTGACACCGGCTTCCACTACTGCGGCGGGGTTGCCCACGAGGACATCCTCGGTCGCATCCTCCGCCACCTGGGCGTCCACGACCGGCTGACGTTCCTCCCCCTGGACGAGGACGGATTCGACCGGCTGCGCTTCCCCGGCCTCGAGTTCCGGGTGCCAGTCGGCGTGGACCGGTACCGCGCACGCCTCAAGGACACCTTTCCGCACGAGGCGACCGGCATCGACGCCTTCGTCGACGCCCTCGAGGGTGCGGTCGAGACCTATGGGTTGTGCCAATTCAACGCCCACATCGACCGGGAACGCCTCTTCGAGGTGGAGAGGATGTCGCTCCGAGCAGTCCTGGATGCGCACCTGCGGGACCCGACAGCAAAGGCGGTCCTTGCCGGCCAGGGATTCCTCTATGGGGTGCCCCCGAGCGAGGCGCCATTCGGTCTACACGCGGTCATCCTCCACCACTTCCTGTGCGGTGCCACCCGCATCCGGGGCGGCGGCGAGGCCCTGGCGAACGCGCTGTCCCAACGCCTGGGGGAGCTCGGCGGAACGCTCCGGCTGCGCTCGAAGGTGCGCCAGGTGCTCGTCGACGACCTGGAGGCGACCGGGGTGGTGCTGGCTTCTGGCGAGGAGATCCGGGCCGACCTGGTGATCTCCAGCATGCACCCTCGGACCCTGCTCGACTGCATCCCGAAGACCGCCGTGCGCAAGGTCTACCGCAACCGCGTCAGGGAGCAGCGCCCGGGCCTCGCGTGCATGGGGATCTACGTGGGCCTGGACGGGCCTCCCCAAGGCCTCGCGAACTGCAACGTCTTCCGCCACCGCAGCTACGACCTGGACGACGCCATCCGCGGAATCAGCGAGACCGAGGTGCCGCTCTACTTCGCTACCGCGGCTGCTGAAGGCCGCCCTTCACGCGGTGCAGCGCCGAGCAACGCCGTGATGGTGAACGTCCTGCTCGACTACGAACGGGTCGAGGCTTGGCGGGGGTCGCAGTCGGGGCGCCGCCCGCCCGAGTACATGGCGTTGAAGCGCCGGCTGGAAGGGGTGGTCCTCGAGGCACTGTTCGAGGACTTCCCCGCGCTCCGCAGCCAGGTGATGCGGGTGGAGTCGAGCACGGGGTTGACCAACGAGTTCTACACGGGCGTCCCCCGGGGCGCGATGTACGGCCACTACCACTGCGTCGGGCAGATGGGACGGTATCGGCCGTCCCAGATCATCCGGATCCGCCACTTCGTCCAGGTCGGCCAAGCGGTGTTCACCCCCGGGATCCTGGGGGCGGCGCTGTCGGCCTACTATGGGACCGGGTGGGTCCTGGGTCTCGAGACCCTGCTCCAGGAGCTGAAGGACTGTTGAGCCGCAAGCCGCAAACGACCAGACGCGTGGTGGTCACCGGGTTCGGTCTGCGGACGGCCCTGGGCGACACGCCGGCAGGCCTCTTCGAGGCCCTGCTCGAGAAGCGAACCGCGGTGCGCGCACAACCCGCGTGGGCCACCTTCGACGACTTCTTCGCCCTGGTCGCCGCCCCGGTCGAGGGCTTCGACGCGCGAGAGATCCCCCGGAAGTTCCGCCGGAGCATGGGCCGCGTGGCCCAACTCGCGGTAGCCGCCTCGGTGGATGCGGTGCGGGAGGCACACCTCGACGGGGTGATTGCGCAGAGCGACCGGTTCGGGGTCGCCATCGGCTCCACCCTCGGGAGCAGCGCCGCCGAGGCGGCGTTCTGGCGCCACATAAACGAGAAAAACACCGCCCGGGGCCTGAAGGCGACCCATTTCTTCCAGGTGATGCCCCACACTTGTGCGTCCAACGTCGCCATGTACCTGCAGATCCGCGGTGAGGCCCTCGCCACCAACGCCGCCTGCGCGTCGGCTACCCGGGCCATCGGGACGGGGCTGGACCGGATCCGGTTCGGCAGCGCCGACGTGGTGCTCGCCGGTGGCGCCGACGAGCTGCACGAGTCGGCGGCTATGACCTTCGACCTGATTGGGGGCGCGTCGCGCGGCTTCAACGACCGACCGGAGCAGACGCCGCGTCCCTTCGACC
>JAFDJI010000378.1 GCA_019307545.1 Deltaproteobacteria bacterium
ATCTTCGGGATCCCGGGGCAGCAGGTCGAGGACCTGAAGCAGGACTTTCGCACCGCGGCCGCCAACGGCGCCACCCAGATCTCGACCTACCCCTTCATCGACTTCTCCTACGCGGACAACAGGCGCAAGCCACAAGACAAGTCTGGGAAGAGGCGGCTGCTGGGTGCCTTGGTGGAGGTCAGCGAAGAGACCGGCTTTCAGCGTACCTCGGTGTGGACCTTCGCCAGGAAGGGGACCCCCAAGTACTCCTCCATCACCCGGGACAACTACATCGGCTTCGGCCCCAGCGCCTCGACGCTGCTGGCGAGACTGTTCAAGATCAACACGTTCTCCGTCCCCGAGTACATCGAGAGCATCCATACGCGTGGCTCTGCCACTGCGCTGACCCTGCGCTTCAACGAGCGAAGGCGGGCCGTCTATTGGCTCTTCTGGAGCGCCTACAACCTCTTCTTCTCGGAACGGGACTTCTACGATCTCTTCGGCAGGACCTTGGAGAGCATGTTCGGCCTCGAGTTGACCGTGGCCAGGTTGTCCGGCCTGACGCAGCGCGTGGAAGGGGGACACCGGTTGACCACGCGCGGCGCCTACGTGTTCCACCTCCTCGAACAGCACCACACCCACCAGTACATCGACAAGACCTGGCGTGTTTCCCAGGAAACACCTTGGCCGAAGCAGATCACGCTCTACTGAGGAAGCGCCACGAGCCCGGGTCAGGAAACCAATCGGTACAGGTGTCGCTTCCCCGTCACGCCCTTCAGCTCGAAGTCCCCAGCCAGCTCGGCGCAGTCCTCGGGCAGGTAGTCGAAGACCGTTCCCGAGATGAAGATCTCACCGGGATCGCAGGCGGACTCGATCCTCGAGGCGAGGTTCACGGTGGGGCCGATGGCCGTGTAGTCGGAGCGGCGTTTCGAGCCGAAGTTCCCCACCACCACCGGACCGTGGTGGATGCCGATCCGCATCTTGAAAGGCTCGATCCCCTGTTCCGACCATCTGCGGTTGAGGTCGACCATGGCGGCCTGCATCTCCCGCGCGCACCGGGTGGCGCGGTCCGCCTGCTCCTGGGGCGTGAGCGGCACCGGCGCGCCGAAGACGACCATGATGGCGTCCCCGATGAACTTGTCGATGGTCCCGCCGTGGTCGAAGATCACGTCGGTCATGCGTGACAGGTAGTCGTTGAGGATGCGGGCCATCTTCGCGGCGCGTACCGAGGCGGCGCGAACCGTGAATCCCGTCAGATCCGAGAACAGGATGGTGGCCGCGGCGCTCCTGGGCTCCTGCTCCAGGCTCTTCTCCCCCGCGAGGATCTGGTCCACCAGGTCGGGGGACAGGTAGCGCTTGAGGACGTTCTCCACGAGCTGCCGATTGAGGCCCTCCACCTCGTGCTCACGCGCCTTGAGCTGGATCAGGTTGCGGACGGTGCTCACCAACTCCAACTCGTTGAACGGCTTGCCGATGAAGGCGTCGGCTCCGCGCTCGGTACCCAGCAGCTTGCTCTCCTCGTCCGAGCGGGCCGTGAGCAGGACGACCGGTATCGAGGAGAGGTCCGGATCGGCCTTGAGCTTCTCGATGAGCTCCGGGCCATCCATGACCGGCATCATCCAGTCGGTGATGATCAGGTCCGGGTGATGTTCTTGGGCAAGCTCGAAGCCGACCTTCCCGTTGGGCGCGGTCGCGATGCGGTAGTCGCGGGTCTTGAGGGTGGTGCTGATGAGCAGGCGCATGTCGGCGAGGTCGTCGACGATGAGCACCAGCTGGCCCGGACCCTCCTCCACCAGCTCCGTTTCCTCCGTTCGCTCTCTGGCCCCATCGAGGAGCCATTCCCGAATATGGAATGGGGTCTTGGATTCGTCGTGTGTCGGGGTGTCGCCGATCGGGAACTCGCTCCAGAAGACGGCGCCCTCTCCTTCGGCGCTCTGAACGCCGACCTGCCCGCCCATCAACTCGGTGAGCTCCTTGACCAGCGCGAGCCCGAGGCCGGTCCCGTCGTGCTCGCGCGAGGGTGCGTCCCCGACCTGGGAGAAGATCTTGAACAGTCCCTTCTGGTTCTCCGGGGAGATCCCGTGGCCGTTGTCGCGGACGAACAGCCTCACCGTGTTGTCCACCACCCTCAGCCCCAACTCGATGGTTCCGCCTCGGGGCGTGTACTTGAGGGCGTTCGAGAGGTAGTTGAAGGCGACCTTCTCCAGCGCGTCACTCTCCCCTTCGATGTAGACCCGGCGTTCCCCGACGTCGCCCTCGCCGAACGCCTGACCGTTCAAAGTCACGTGGAAATCGATCTCCTTGGTGGCGCAGGCGGAATGGAAGTAGGAGCCGGAGACGTGCATGAAGAAGGCCAGGTCGATCGGCTCCAGCTTCAGGTCCTTCTTGCCCGCCTCCAGCTTCTGGAAGTCCAGCAGTTGGTTGACCAGCCGGAGGAGGCGACGAGCGTTCTTTGCAGCAAGCTTGATGTTCCGGTTTTCGGGACGACCCCGGGTCTCCTCGTCGAGCGGATTGAGGATCAGGGTCAGGGGCGTGCGCAATTCGTGGGACACGTTGCGGAAGAAGGCGGTCTTCTGCTTGTCGATGATCTCCAGCTTCTCCGCGTACTGCTCGGCCTCCTTTCGCGACTCTTCTGCCTCCCGACGCGCGATGTTCACCTCCCCCCAGGCACGCAGCGCTTCCTCGGTCTGCTTCTCCAACTCCACGGTGCGCACGTCGACGAGTTCCTGGACCTCCTCCCGCTGCCGCCGCAGCTTGTGGACGCTCTGGGCCAGCCCCAGGGAGAGCAGCACCGCCAGGATCATGGCGCCCACGCTCCAGCCGTACTCGGTCACCCCGTTGTAGGGCACGAGCCCGAGCTTGTTCAGCGCCAACACCGTCGCGCCGAGCAGGAACACCATCCAGGCCGCAGTGTAGACCTTGGCGCTCGCGAGCCCCCGAAGCGCCAGGAACACCCCAACCGCCAAGGCCCCGAGACAGGCGGGGAGGGCGAGGACGTTCCCGGCGGCGGTGGACACGCCGAGGGACAACGGGGTGACGACGACCAGGTTGACGGCCGTGGCGGCGAGGGTGAGCAACAGGAACCGGTGGAAACGCGGAGCGGTGCGGCGCAACGCCAGGAAGTCCATGGTGAACAGCAGGCCCAGGAGCACCGTGCCATTCAAGAACACCGGCAGGCTGTACACGTTGAGGGTGGGCCAGGATGCGAAGAGGTACTGGTGAACATGGCCGCTGAAGGACGCCTGCAGGCCCGTGAGGCTGGTGACGAACAGGGCCAGGTAGAGGTGGCCGGCCTCCCGCAGCGAGAAATACAGCATCAGGTTGTACAGCGCGATGACGAGCATGAACCCGAAGTAGAGCCCCCAAAGGGTTCCGGAGTGCTGGGCCGACAGGTGCAGCGAGACCGTGTTGTGGATCCGCACCGGCAGCTGCAGGGGCGCATTGGTTTCGATCCGGGAGAGGACGTCGACCGTTTCTCCCGGGGACAGATCGTAGGGCACCGCGAGATGGTGGTAGGGGAGCGGGCGCTCGTCGAAGCGCCGGCTACTACCCCCGACGAAACTTGTGATCCACTCGTCCTCGACACCCGCCGAAGCCACGACGTGCACATCGATGTCCGACATGACCGGCCAGGCGTACTCGAGCACGATGCGTTGGGTCTGGTCGGAGGGGTTGACCACCGAGAACCAGAACCAGTAGGACGCGGTGGTGTATCCCTTGCTGGGGACCCCACCCGCGTTGGCCTTCCACTCCTCTGCATGTGCCGCGGAGCGGACCTCCTCGAGGGAGAGCGCGCCCTCACCGTCTCTGAGCTCGTAGATTGCGGCGCCTTCGATGGGCGTCACCGCGCTGTCGCAACAGGGGACCGGCGCTGGCGATGGGGTCGCCGCGAGCGCGGTGAGCGCCATCACGATGAAAACAATCAGGGTCACGAAGATTCCCAGCCCGGCGCCGAATGTACCACCCACCGACAAGGGCAACAATGCGTGCTGGCAGGAGGCGCTCTCGACAATGCGGGCTACACTCCCCCATGCCTTCCGACTGGATCCAGACCTACACGGGGCAGCGCTTCCGCCCACTCGAGCCCGAGCCAAGCGCGATCCGCATCGAGGACATCGCCCACTCGTTGAGCCTCCTCTGCCGCTTCAATGGTCACTGCAGGGTCTTCTACTCGGTCGCCGAGCACTCGGTCCGCGTGTCTCACGCGGTGCCACCCGAGACCGCCCTCGTTGGCCTGCTCCACGACGCCGCCGAGGCGTACCTCTCCGACCTGCCCCGGCCCTTCAAGCGTTGGCTGCCGGCCTTCGAGGAGGCCGAGGACCATCTCTTGCAGGTCATCCTGGAGCACTTCGATGAGCCCTGGCCCCTGCCCGACGAGGTGCTTCGCGCCGACGACGTCCTGCTGGCAACCGAGATGCGCGACCTGATGGGCGAGCCCCCCGCGCCCTGGGGTCTGCGCCAAGAGCCCCTCGACGAGCACATCGTTGCCCTGCGTTCCGCCGAAGCCAAACAGGCCTTCATCGAGCGGTTCGAGGCGCTTCGGGAGATTCGCGGCCGGTAGTCACTCCACGCGCTGGAGGTACACCGTCCGCCCCCGCTCCACCGCGGCCAGGAGCGCCCGAAGCTCGGGCCAGTCTTCGGGCGTCACCACCGGAGCGGACAGCACCAATGT
>JAFDJI010000042.1 GCA_019307545.1 Deltaproteobacteria bacterium
TCATGGAGTTCATCGATCTGGTCGCCGCCCACCGGCTCACGGTGATCGGCGACGGGGTGTATGCCCCGTATTCCAAGGCCCCTTCGCCCGACGACTTCCGCACCAACACCGCGGGCGCCACCGACGAGGGCACCTTCGAGGCCACCCCGGAGATGGTGGAGCTGTGCCTTGCGGCGGCGCGCGTCCGACGGGTGGAGTTCGGCGGTGTGGACCTGCTCGAGGACCGCGACGGCCGCCTGTACATCACCGAGCTGAACTTCCCCTCCTTCTTCCCCCGCCAGGAAGAGGTCACCGGGGTCCATATCGGCGGCCTGATGATCGACTACCTGATGAAGAAGGCCGCGCGGCTGACGGCGGAGTCGTGACCCTCGCCATACCCGCTGTACGCGCGGTGCCAGAGCGGGCGATCGTTCTCGCCGCGGGGATGGGCATGCGGCTACGTCCGTTCACCGCGCACCTGCCCAAAGCGTTGGTGGAGGTCAACGGAACGCCCATCCTGGTCGACACCTTGCTGCGGCTGCAGCGCCTCGGAGTGGCGGAGGCCGTACTGGTGGTGGGCTACCGCGGCGATCGGATCCGGCGACACATCGGCGACCGCTTCGGCAACCTGGACATTCGGTACGTGGAGGTCGAGGACTGGGCGAACTCCGGGAACATCCGCTCGGTGTGGGCGGCACGTCACTTCCTCGATCGGGACGTGTTCCTCATCGAGGGCGACGTCTACCTGGGAGATGGCCTGCTCGAACGGCTCGTGGAACACGGCGCCTCGGGCAGCGTGGCTGCCGTGGCGCGGTACCACCACGACAACCCGGGCAGCGCGCTCCGCGTGGACGACGTGGGCGCGGTGATCGAGTGGTGCCCACGCGTGGAGGGCGCGGTCGACAGCTGGCTGAAGACGGTCAACGTGTACCTGTTCGAGGCCGGGTTCCTGGAGCGGTTCTTCCTCCCCGAGGTGGAGCGTCGGGTGGCGGAAGGCTCGGTCAAGGGGTTCTACGAGGCGGTGCTGGACCACATCGAGCGGGCGCCCGGTCCCCTGTTCGCAGCCCGCTGCGACGACCTGTCGTGGCTGGAGATCGATGATCCGGTGGACCTGGCCGCGGCGTGGGACCGGTTCCGCCCCGCCGAGCCGAGCTTCGACCAGGTGCTTTCCAGCCACGGTGGCTGGTGGCGTCACGAGTTCACCGACCACGCCTATCTGTGCAACCCCTACTTTCCCCCGAAAGACCTGCTGGATCACCTTCGCGAGAACCTCGCCGACCTGGTGATCAGCTACCCCACCGGCCAGCGGCAGCTCACCGCGCTGATGGCCGAGGCCACCGGTCGACCCCCGGAGCACCTGGTGGTGGCCAACGGGGCGTCAGAGCTGATCGCGCTCCTGTGCGCGATGCCCGAGCGCGGGCTGGTGGTGCCGGTCCCGTCCTTCAACGAGTTCGAGGCGCGCACTTCCCCGGGCCACCTCCGGCGCTTCGCGCTCCCACCCCCCACCTTCGACCTGGACGTCGACGCCCTGGCCGACGCGGTCTCCACCTGGAACGCAGACTGGGCGGTGGTAGTGACCCCGAACAACCCGACCGGCCGTGCCGTCCCCAGGGACGACCTGCTGCGCCTGGCGACCCGCCTCACGGACCTGGGGTGCCGACTTCTGGTGGACGAGTCCTTCGTGGAGTTTGCTGACGCAGGCCGCGCCGCCTCGGTGGAGGACGCGGTGGCAGACCATCCGAACCTGGCGGTGCTCCGCAGCCTCTCCAAGGTGCACGGCGTCGCGGGCCTGCGCATCGGCTATCTGCTCTCGTCCGACGCCGCGTTGGTGGCCGACCTTCGCCAGCGGTTGCCGGTCTGGAACGTGAACGGCCCGGCCGAGGAGTTCTTGCGCCTGCTCCCACGATACGCGGGTGCCCTGGAGGAGAGCTGTCACCAGGTGCGACGCGACCGGGATCAGCTCCACGCGGCGCTGCACGCGGTCCCCGGCCTCGCGGTGGTGCGCTCGGAAGCCAACTTCCTTCTGTGTCGCCTTCCCGAGGAGGCGCCGGACGGCCGGGAGGTGGCCCGCACCCTGTTCGAGCGCTGCGCGATCCTGGTGAAGGACTGCTCGGGCAAGACCATGCCAGCCGGGAACCGCTTCCTGCGGCTCGCGGTACGGACCCCGCCGGAGAACCATCGCCTGGTCGAGGGGCTGCGCGAGGTGCTGGGGGGTTGACCTCCACCCGTGGCAACACGGGGTGTTCGTACCCTACTTGATCGCTGGTGCGGACAAATCGGCGAGGGGGAAGCGGCTCCGCGCGAAGGTCCCCGAGCCGCGGGCGAGGAGGCTGCCCTCCTCATCGAACAGTTTGGACTCTGCAAAGGACAAGGTACGACCAGCCTTGATCACCCGACCCTCTGCCCGAAGACGCCCCCGGACCACCGGTCGGAGGAACTCCACGTGCATCGACGCGGTGAGCACAAACACGTCCTCCACCAGCGAGTTGGCGGCAAAGTAGGCCGCGTCGTCGAGCAGCTTGAAGTAGAAGGCCCCGTGGACCGCACCCGCGGCGTGGTGCATGTCCGGCGCGACGTCCATCACCACCGTGGCCATCTCGTCGCCCACCGCGAGGCGCGGCGCGTGCGCTTGGTTGCAGGGGGCCTGGTGGTACATGCGCTCCAGACTGCGGTGGTGTTCGGACATCGGGGGCCTCCTTCAGTCGCCGGTCTCGTCGAGGAAGCTGCGCTCCAGGCTCACCCCGCGCCGCACTTCGCGGATGGGCACCGCGGCGGCGGCCAGCTTGGCGGCCACCACCACCGAGACCGCGTCCAGGTCCGCCCCGGCGGGGGCGAGGTGGCTGAGCACGCCGTCGTCCAGGCTCCAGCCGTGGTCGGGAAAGGCCTCCCGAAGGGCGTCGAGCGGCACCTCGCCCGGGCCGAGCACCCACTCCACAACCGCCGATCGGCCGGTGACCTCCGCGACCGTCCCCTGTCGCACCAGCCGCCCCTCGTCGAGCATCACCACCCAGTCGCAGATCCGCTCGAGTTGGTTCAGGTCGTGGCTGGAGACCACCACGGTCTGCCCGGGGCGACGCTGCAGGAGCACCCGGCGCAGGGAGGAGGTCTGCGAGGGATCCAGACCGGACATCGGCTCATCGAGGAGCACCAGGTCGGGGTCGCCCACGAGCGCGCTCGCCACCGCCACCCGCCTTCGCATGCCGTGCGACAGGGTGCCGATGCGCTTGTTCCGCCGACCGGCGAGCCTCACCAACTCCAGCACCCGGTCCGCCTCCCGCCGCGATGCCGCACCGGCCAACCCCTGCAGCCGTCCCAGGTGCGCCAGGAGCTCCCGGGGGGTGTGCTGATCGCCAAGCTCGGCATCCTGGGGAAGCACTCCCAACCGGCCCTTGAACCGCCACGGGTCGAAGGGGCCATCGGCAAGGATGTCCACCTTCCCGGCGTCGGCTCGCAGAAAGCCGCACACCACTGAAAACGCGGTGGTCTTCCCGGCACCGTTGGGACCCACGAACCCGCACAGCGCGCCCCGTGGGACCCGGAAGGAGAGGTCGTCCAACGCCAGGACGCCGCGGCGGTAGCGCTTGCGCACCCCTACGAAGACCAGGGCGTCGCTCACAGGTCCCTCCTGGCGAACCGCAGGTAGCCGGCCGCGACCAGGGCGAAGCCCAGCGCGATGCACACCCCGCTCGACACGAGCCACCCGGGGGCGGGATGCCACAGCCCCTGCATCCACCCCTGGGGGAGGACCTGCAGGGTCACGTCACACAGGAGACCCCAGCGGGTGTCGATCCAGGCGTGCGCCATCCCGTAAGCCACCCAGGTCCCCGCGGTCGCGCCGACCGCCATGACCCGCGCCCAGTTGGGGGAGGTGGTCCACTGGGAGAAGGCCACCCCAAGGCCCACGAAGGGAAGCGCAAAGGCCCACGCACGCAGGGTGAGCCAGAACAGGGCGGTGGCGAGCCCCAAGGGCTCCGTACCGGTGAGGAAGAGGATTCCGATGGTCCAGGTGCCCGCGATGCCCAGCACGCTCGCGATGGCGGTGAGCGCGGCCTGACCCAGGAACCGGCCGGTCACCAGCTCCAAGCGCCCGGTGCGCAGGGCCTCGAAGCGGAGCGCGCGACTGCCCATGTCGATGGAGATGGACTCCGCCGAGATGGAGGCGGCGAAGAACGGGATCAGGATCAACCCCTCCCACAGGTGGAAGATGGCCAGCACCGGGTAGCGGAGCACATCGTCGACCAGGGCCTGGTCGCCCAGCATCTCGCCCAGGATCTCGCGCAGCTCGTCGCCCTCGAGAAGGCGGTCGAGCATGGCCCCCGCCTGGTCGGTGACCGGAACCCCGAGCTGGACGGCCAGGGCCGACTCCAGGGAGTGGATGAGCTGCACGAAGAGGTAGGCCCCCCCCGCGGTGGCCACCACGTAGAGCACCGCCAGCGCCATCGCCCGCCAGGTGCGGATGGCCCGCAGCACCTCGAAGCGGGCCACCAAGCCGGCGTCCCGCACGCTGGTCCACAGGGTCACTGATCCAGCTCGGCGAACAGGTCGAGCAGCTCCGGATCCACGTAGGAGAACGGGTCCACCGAGGCGTCCTCCACCTGGCCCATCTGGTCCTCGTCGAGGGTGGACACCATGCGCTCCTCGGCTTCGATCAGCACATCGAGGGTGTCGGCGGCGAAGATCATCATCTCGCGGCGGGTGGGCTCTCCGAACTCGTTCACCCGGTCGACCACGTCCTCCGCGATCTCCCTGAGCGCGACGTTCATGTCGGCGACCGCGTCGTCGAACGCGTCCAGCTGCTCGTCGTCCGGGTCGGCGTCCTCCAAGAGCGCGGCGCGGGCCTGCACCCGGCGAAGCGCCAAGGCCTCCTTCATGACCTCGATGCCCTCTTCGGGGTCGAGGTCCGGCTCCGGCAGGTCGGTCTCCTCGGGGGCGAGGGTCGGATCGTCCCGCTCCGGTTCCTCCCAGCCTTCGGGGACCGGGGCCGGCTCTGGCTGGGGGAGGGGGGGGCGGGTGAGTAGGGTGGCCAGCTCCCGGCCCACGGGGGTCCGACATTCCTGCTGCTCCCAATCGGCCATCTGCAACCGCAGCTCGCGGACTTCGGCTCGGGGGAACAGACCCCCGAGCACGATCCCGACGACCAGGGCCACCGCCGCGGCGATCGCGTACTTCATGGGTCCTCCCGGCCGTCCATGGTCCAGTCGCCGTAGTCCAGGAATGACTGGAGGATGAGCGCTGCCGCGGCCTGGTCGATGACCTCCTTGCGGCGCTTTCGGCTGACGTTCATGCGGATCAGGAGCCGCTCAGCCTCCACCGACGTGAACCGCTCGTCGATGTAGGTGACCGGCAGCCCACTCCGCTCCCGCACCGCGTCCCCCACCTGGCGGGCGAGCCGGGCGGAGCGCGCCTCGGTGCTGTCGAGCTCCAGGGGAAGCCCCACCACGACATGGTCCACGTCCCGCTCCTCGATGACGTGCTGCAGGGCCTCGGTGTCCTTGCGTACCCCCCGGCGGGAGAGGGTCCGGTAGGGCTGGGGGAACATGCGCAGTTCGTCGCTCAAGGCGATCCCGATGGTCTTCGTGCCCACATCGAGCGCCATCACCCGGCCCACAAGTGCTCTCCAGCTTGAGTTTGCCAGGCCCATTGTCGGCTTTTCAACACCCGTATATGGATGCGGACAGTTTCTGTCCTTCCCCAGTGGACACGGGGCGGGCGGAAGCGATAGAACCTGTACACGTGTTCAGTCCTCCTCAGAGGTCTTTGCACCCTTACCCCGCGCGGAGCCCGCATGCCCACTGCCGAAATCCTCTCCCAGGGAGACGAGGTCGTCACCGGCCAGACGGTGAACACCAACGCGGCATGGCTGGCCGAACAGCTTCACGACCTCGGGTTCTCGGTGGTGTGGCATGTGTCCGTGGGCGACGTGCTCGATGACATCCGCGCTCAGGTGCGGGCCGCGGCCGATCGCGCCGACCTGGTGGTGTCCACCGGTGGCCTGGGGCCTACCGACGACGACCTCACCGCCCAAGCGGTGGCCGAGGCCTTCGACCGACCCCTGGCGCTCGACGAGCGGGTGATGGCACACATCGCCGGGCTGTACGCCCGCTTCGGTCGCACCATGCCCGAGGTGAACCGAAAGCAGGCCTGGCTCCCGCACGGCTGCATCGTCCTCGACAACCACTGGGGCACTGCCCCAGGCTTCGCGGTGGAGGAGAGTGGCGCGCTCCTCGCGTTTCTGCCCGGCGTCCCCACCGAGATGCGCAAGCTCTTCCAACGCCGCCTGCTTCCCCTGATCGAGGGCCAATTCGACCTCGCCCCCGGCCGCCTGGTCACCCTACGCACCACCGGCATTGGCGAGTCCAACCTGCAGGAGCGGGTCGGCACCGTCGACCACGACGCGATCACCGTCAGCTACCGCACCATCCTCCCCGAGAACCACATCAAGCTCCGCTTCGAGGCCTCGGTCCCCGAAGAACAGGTGCGCGCGGTGGTAGACGACGTGGCGGAGCGCATCGGCCGCGCCCTGTTCACGGTAGAGGGGTTGGGCGATCCGGGCGGCGATCTGGCCACGGTGGCGGGGCGCGCCCTCGCCGAGCGGGGCGAGACGCTTGCCGCGGCCGAGTCCTGCACCGGCGGGCTGCTCGCGGCGATGTGCACCGCCGTCCCCGGCGCAAGCGCCTGGTTCCTCCAGGGGGTTGTCAGCTACGCCAACGACGCCAAGGTCCAACTCCTCGGCGTCAGCCCCAGCACCCTCGAGGACTATGGCGCCGTGTCCACCGAGGTCTGCCACCAGATGGCCAGTGGCATCCGCGAGCGCGCCGGCTCCACCTACGGCATCGGGATCACCGGCATCGCCGGCCCCAGCGGCGGCTCCGAGATGAAGCCCGTGGGCACGGTGCACGTCGCCCTCGCGGCGCCAGACGCGGTCCACCACCGCAAGCTGCGGCTCCCGGGCGACCGTCGCCGCATCCAGCAACTGGCCGCCGCCGCCGCCCTCGACCTGTTGCGCCGCAAGCTGCAAGAGAAGCTCTGACCCAACCTCCCTCCAACCCCCTTCCCCCGCTTCCACCAGGAGACCACATGTCCAAGGACCGCGAACGCAACAAGGCCATCGACGCCGCCATCGACGCCATCGAACGCGCCTACGGCAAGGGGGCCATCATGCGGTACGGCTCCGCCGACATCCCCACCATCGACTCCATCCCCACCGGCTCCATCAGCCTGGATGTCGCGCTCGGCATCGGGGGCGTGCCCCGCGGCCGGGTGGTCGAGATCTACGGCCAGGAAGCGTCCGGCAAGACCACCCTCGCGCTCCAGATCATCGCCGGCGCGCAGTCGACCGGTGGCACGGTGGCGTTCATCGACGCCGAGCACGCGCTCGACGTCAGCTACGCCCAGGCGCTCGGGGTGAACATCGAGGACATGCTCATCTCCCAGCCCGACTACGGCGAGCAGGCCCTGGAGATCGCCGAGACCCTGGTGCGATCGGGTGCGATCGCGGTGGTCGTCATCGACTCGGTGGCCGCCCTGGTGCCCCGGGCAGAGTTGGAGGGCGACATGGGGGACGTGCAGCCCGGCGCCCAGGCCCGCCTGATGAGCCAGGCCCTCCGCAAGCTCACCGGCGCCATCCACAAGTCGGCTTGCTGCGTGGTGTTCATCAACCAGACCCGCGAGAAGATCGGGGTCATGTTCGGCTCGCCGCGCACCACCTCGGGCGGCAACGCACTCAAGTTCTACGCCTCGGTCCGCCTCGACGTCGCCCGCATCGGCGCCATCAAGAAGGGCGACGAGATCCTCGGCAACCGCACCCGGTGCAAGATCGTGAAGAACAAGCTCGCCCCCCCGTTCCGCAACGTCGAGTTCGACATCTACTACGGCGAAGGCGTGTGCCGCGCCTCCGAGTTGCTCGACCTGGGCCAGGAGTCCGGCATCGTGAAGAAGAGCGGGTCCTGGTTCAGCGCCGCCGACGAGCGCATCGGCCAGGGCCGCGAGAACGCTCGCACCTACCTCAAGGAGCACCCCGAGCTCATGAAGCGGGTGCACGAGCACGTGCTGCGCCACAAGGGTCTCCTGCCGCCGGAAGACATCGACCTGGTCGCCGCCGCCGCCGAGGGGAAGCCGGTCGCGGAGGCGTAGGGCCGGGCCCAAGTGTGCCTCCACAGGGGCGAATGTGGTGCTCGGAAGTGTTCGGGCACGGGCACGGGCACGGGCACGGGCACGGGAGTCGGCTGTCGTGGCTACGCCCCGACAGGCTCCGGCTTGATATAGGAGCGGTCTCGTTTCCTGGAGCCACCGTGAAGGTCGCCGAGATCCGCCAGCGCTTCCTCTCCTGCTTCGCCGACCGCGGGCACGAGGTCGTGCCGTCGGCACCCCTCGTTCCCTTCAACGACCCCACCCTGTTCTTCGTCAACGCGGGGATGGTCCAGTTCAAGGACGTGTTCACCGGGAAGGAGCAACGGGAAACCCGGCGCGCCACCTCGGTACAGAAGTGCCTCCGGGTGAGCGGGAAGCACAACGACCTGGAGAACGTGGGCCGCACCCCCCGCCACCACACCTTCTTCGAGATGCTGGGGAACTTCTCCTTCGGTGACTACTTCAAGACCGAGGCCATCCCCATGGCCTGGGAGTTGCTCACCGGCGACCTCGGCATGGACCCGGAGCGCCTGTGGGTGACGGTGTTCGAGGAGGACGACGAGGCCTACGACCTGTGGCTGCAGAACGGCTTCCCCGAGGCCCGGCTCCAGCGCATGGACGCCAAGGAGAACTTCTGGTCCATGGGCGACATCGGCCCCTGCGGGCCGTGCTCGGAGATCCACTACGACCACGGACCGGCCATCTCGTCCGACGAGCGCGGCCCCGCCTTCGGCAGCGACCGGTACGTGGAGATCTGGAACCTGGTCTTCATGCAGTTCGAGCAGTCGGCCACCGGGCGCACCCTGCTCCCCAACCCCTCCATCGACACCGGGGCCGGTCTGGAGCGCATCGCCGCAGTGGTGCAGGGGGTGTACTCCAACTACGACACCGACATCTTCCAGCCCCTGCTCGACAAGGGCAGCGAGATCAGCGGCGTGCCCCAAGGAAGGGCCGACGAGTCCGATGTGGCCATGTGGGTCATCGCCGATCACGCCCGAGCCACCGCGTTCCTCGTCTCCGACGGCATCATGCCGTCGAACGAAGGGCGCGGATACGTGCTTCGGCGGCTGATGCGGCGCGCGATCCGGTTCGGGGTGAAGCTTGGCATCGACCGGCCCTTCTTCCACGAGATCACGGGATCGGTGGCCCACCAGTTCCGCGAAGCCTACCCCGAGGTCGACGCGCGCCAGGGGTTCATCGAGGAGGTGGTGCGCGGCGAGGAGGAGCGGTTCCGCCACACCCTTGACCGCGGCATGAAGCTGCTGGATGGGGAGTTGGAAAGGGCCGGACAGGGCGGGGTGCTGCCGGGTGATGTCGCCTTCACCCTCTCCGACACCTACGGCTTCCCCCTCGATCTCACCCGCCTCATCGCCGAAGAGCAGGGGGCCTCGGTGGACGAGCCGGGGTTCGACGCCGCGCTGGAGGAACAGCGGGCCCGCGGGCGTGCTGCGTGGAAGGGATCGGGTGAGCGCGCGGTGGCCGACCTGTGGTTCCACCTCGCAGAGGAGCACGGCCCCACCCACTTCATCGGGTACACGAAGGACGAGAGCGCTGGCACCGTGGTGGCGTTGGTGAAGAGGACCGCCGGCGCAGACGGAGAGCCGGACTACGAGGTGGTCGAGCGCCTGGAGCAGGATGAGACCGGCTTCGTCCTCCTCGACCGCACCCCCTTCTATGCAGAGGCGGGCGGCCAGGTCGGGGACCACGGCGGGCTACGCGGCGGGGACAGCGCCTTCCGGGTGGACGACACCGTCAACGCGGAGCAACTCCACCTGCACCAGGGCACCGTGACCTCCGGAACCGTGACGGTGGGGGACGGCCTGCAGGCGGTGGTGGACGTGGAGCGCCGCAACCACATCCGCCGCAACCACACCGCCACCCACCTGATGCACGCCGCACTGCGGCAGGTGCTTGGCGACCACGTCGCCCAGAAGGGGTCCCTGGTGGCCCCAGACCGCCTTCGCTTTGACTTCTCGCACCACAAGCCGATGACCGAGGAGGAGGTCCGCCGGGTCGAGGAGCTGGTCCACGGAGAAATCCTCCGCAACGTTGCGTTGAACACCAACATCGAGGACCTCGAGTCAGCGAAGTCCGCCGGGGCGATGGCACTGTTCGGCGAGAAGTACGACGAGCAGGTGCGGGTCGTCCGGGTCCCGGGGTTCTCGACGGAGCTGTGTGGGGGCACCCACTGCCGTCGCACCGGTGACATCGGCCCATTCCACATCACCTCCGAGTCCGGCATCGCCGCCGGCGTGCGGCGGATCGAGGCGCAGACCGGCATGGGCGCCCACCGCTGGGTGCAGGCCCACCTCGACACCCTGAACGCGACCGCGGCCCGCCTCCGCACCTCGCCCGACAACGTGCTCCCCTCCCTCCAGCGCCTCCAAGACGAGCGCAAGAAGCTGGAGCGTGAGCTGGAGTCCGCCCGCCGCGAGTTGGCCAAGCGTGCCGCGGGAGACCTCCTCTCCCAGGCACGGGACATCGACGGGGTCAAGGTGCTCGCCGCCGAGTTCGACGGCGACCTCCGCGAGCAGGCCGACCGCCTTCGCGATCAGCTCGGGACAGCCCTGGTGGTCCTGGTGGCCCGGCGCGGGGCGAAGGTGCAACTCCTCGCGGCGGCGACCAAGGACATCGCCGGATCGCGGGTCCACGCCGGAAAGGTGATCCAGGAGATCGCGCCCCTGGTCGGGGGTCGCGGCGGCGGTCGCCCAGACATGGCCCAGGGCGGCGGCGTCGACACCGCGGGCATCTCCGCAGCCCTTGAACGCGCCTACGACGTGGCAGGGGCACAGCTCAAAAGCGCGTAGCCGCCTCTCAACCAGGAGCCCACATCATGCGCATCCTCCTCCTGTTCGCCCTGCTGCTCGGCACTGCCTGCAAGTCCGAGCCACCGACCCCCGCTCTCCCGGCGCCCTGGACCGAGTTGGCGGCGCCAGTCGGCTCCGGAGTGGTGGAGAGCACGACGCCCGAGGAGATTCACATCCGGTACGACGGTGAAGACCGGATGAAGCTGTTCGGCGCCTACCATGACGCCCTGGAGAAGGACGGTTGGGTCGCGGGCGAACCCTTGGGGATCCCAGGGCTCACCACCGTGGCGTTCACCCGGGGTGACGAGTCGATCGACCTCACGGTCTCCGGCCGGGGTAGCCGCGCCGACGTGCTCATCACCAAGTGAGGACCCCAGCATGACCGAGCACCAAGATCCCATCATCGGGGGGTGCCTCTGCGGCGCCGTTTCATACGAGGCCGAGCCGCCCACCCTGTTCTGCGCCCACTGTCACTGCCGTTGGTGCCGCCGTGCCCACGGCGCCGCCTTCGTCACCTGGTTTGGGGTGCCCGAGGAGCGCTTTCGGCTGGTCGAGGGCGTAGAGGACCTGCGCTGGTACCAAAGCTCCACGCGCTCCCGGCGCGGCTTCTGCGGTACCTGCGGCACCACCCTCCTCTTCGCCTCGACCTCCAGTCCCGGAGAGATGCACATCGCCCTGGCCACGGTCGATACGCCCATCGACCGCGAGCCCGCCCTGCACTGCTTCGTCGACCAGAAGGCGCCTTGGTGGCACATCGACGACGATCTGCCCACCTTGCCTACCGACAGCCCGGCGCTAGCGCACTACCGGGATTGACAGCCTGGCGCGCCGTCAGGGGGCCGCGCGGGACTCAATCCCGGTACGTACCGTCGAAATCCCAGCCCCACCCACAATCGCCCCATTCCTCAATGCAAGAGGGATAGCGGATATCCGCCCGGCGCTATGCTCGTGGGGCGACCGAACTGGAAGTCCCCATGCCCCGCCCGATCCCCCAGCGCACGGTGCTCGAACGCGCGGCAAAGTGGAAGACCGCACCACCCAGGCTGGCGATCGAGCGGGGTCCGTACGGCTACTGGCAATGGTGCACGCCGGCCGAGCTGGTGGACACCGAGACACCCGTGCTCGCGCTGCGGGTCGATGCTGGCCTCTCTCGCACCCGCCTTGACGCCCTCGCCCGCCTGTCCACCCTGATCGACGTGGACCTGGGCGCCGCCGACCGCACCAACACCGACATCCTCCGCGGCCTCGCTCGCCTCTCCGGCCTGCAGCGCCTGTGTCTCCGAGGTCTGCCGCGTACCTCCGCTGAGCTTGCGCCACTCGCCGGCCTGCCCCAGCTTCAGCACGTCGCGTTGCACCGTCGGACGCAGCCTGGCTTCCACGACGCACCCCGACCGGCACCCGGACCGGAGGGGCTGGCCCTCTTGGCAGGCCTGCCACGCCTCCACACCCTCGACCTCTCTGGCTGCGAGGACCTGAACGACGCGGTACTGCGCTCCCTGGCCACCTCGTCGACCCTGCGGGTGCTCCACCTCCCGGCCACCCCGAGGCTGACCGCCGCCGGTTTGCGAAGACTGCAGGCCACCTGCCCCGGGTTGTCGGTCCGCCTTCCCCTGGGATGGCTGAGCAACCTGCTGGGCCACCGTCTCGCCTGGGCGCTCAACGACCTGATCGAGGCGCTCCTGGATGGCCCCGACGGCCCGGAGCGCGATCAGGGCCGCGACGCCTGGCCCGCCCTGTTCGCGACCCGCAGGGCCCCAACGCGGCGCTGGCCGGTGGTGGCCGACCTGCTGGCCCTCGGCATCGCGCGGCCCACCGACGACCCGCTGGTCAACCCATGCCTGGAGCGGGTGGTCGACCTCCACCGACTCGGCGGCGACCC
>JAFDJI010000379.1 GCA_019307545.1 Deltaproteobacteria bacterium
CGAGGCGAGGGCGGCGGGCTTGTCGGTGAGCATTTCGTCCGAAAGCAGGTCGAGGGCGCCACCCCGATGGGCCCGGACGAGGTCACCCGTGATGAGGGTGGTCTCCTCGAGGACCAGGGCCAACTCCCCGGGCGTCTTCGATCCGTTCAGTTCGAGCGCAACGAGGCCGGGGACCACCTGTTCGCCGTCACCCATCCACCGATCGCAGTGGATTGGGAAGCGCTCACGCTCTCCCCGAGGGCCACACACCTCCGCAGCGAAGCGGAAGGCGATTTCTTCGGCGCCTCGCACGTGATCGGAATTGGTCACCACCACCACCGACACCCCGCCGAGCCGCTCCAGGTGTTCGAGGTCGTGCTCGGACAGGGGAAGGGGATCGACGGCGACGTTTCCGTACTTCCGGACCCAGACGTAGCTGTGGAAGTCCAGGTTGCGGGCGGGGTCGAAACGGGACCAGCACAATATGTCGCGGCGATGGGTCTGTTTCATGGGCGTGCCTACTGGATTGGCGGTAGCTGGCTCACGAACAGCCGCTTGTAGTCGCGGATGTCGTCCCGTCCGCGTCCTTGCGCCACGTACGCGAGCCGCAACGTACCCTCTGGACCTTCCACCACGTCCAGATCGCCGTGGCCCACTGTGCCGAGGTCGATGATCTTCGGCTCCGCGCCCGGGCGCGCCTCCAGAACCGCCAGGGGGTCGAAGCGCTGGTCGTCATCCAGTACCAGCACCAGGTGGCGTCCATCGGGCGTCCAACTCGGACCCCCTGCGTTGGGTACGACGGCTCGGGTGAGCAGGCGGGGCACGGCACCCACGCGGGGTTCCACCAGGTAGAGGTCCAGCCGGTCCATGTCCTCCAGATTCGCGTAGAACGCGATCCATTCGCCCTTGGGAGAGAAGGTGGGCCGGGTCTGGTTCCCGGTCCAGTTCGTGAGCTGGACCGGGTCGTCGCCCAGAGAGGGGATGAGCCACACGTTGTCCCCGCTGTCGCTGTGTCCCACGAAGGCAAGCTGCGTGCTGTCCGGCGACCAGGCCACGTACAGCTCAGAGCTGTCCATGAAGCTGGTGACACGCCGCGGAGGCTGGTCGTGGTGCCCCATGTCGAGCAGGTACAGGTCTCCCTCGCCGGTCCGCGACGAGGTGAAGGCAATGAAACGGCCGTCCGGCGACCAAGCGGGTCCCCCGTCCGCGCCAGGCACGTCCGTCAGCGGGCCGCCCCCGCCGAGGAAGATCTCGTAGTCCTGCGACTCGTCGGCGGCAGAGTAGGCGAACCGATCATAGGGTGGTGGCGCCCAGCACAGCTCGTGCGCCACCTCACCACCGTTCCCGAGACGGCTGAAGCCCTCGGTGATCGAGCTGGTGCTGCGCACGTTCGGGGTCACCCGCCGAAACGTGCCCCCGACCGGATCGCCCACATAGAGCTCGATCCGCTTGTCGTCATGGAAGTTGGCCTCGTAGGCGAGTTTTCCTCCATCCGCGGACCAACTCGGTCGCTGGAGGTTGGCGCCCTCACGAGAGGCCACCTCCTGTGCCTCAGCGGCGACCAGCAGTGGGAGAAGCAAGGCGATGATGCCGGAGCGGTAGAGCTGTCGGTTTCTCAACATAAACCTCGTCAAAAGGCCACGGAGACCGTTGCCAGAACGCGAAGGCCGATGGCATTCCAGGTCTTGAATTCAGGGTCCACGTCGAAGGGCAGCGACGCGCCGTCCGAGAGGGCGAACGCCTCGCCGTCTTTGGGGAGGGTGCCAAACGCATACTCCGCCACCCCTTTGACCCCCAGACCCACTCCACTCGTCCTTCGGTTGTCGAGGTGGGCCAGAGAGAGCTCGAAGAACGGGATGTGGGCGCGACCCACCGCGTAGACCACCAGGTCGGTGGGGGCCTCGGGGGTGCCGCATGTGTAGGAGGTGCCCTGGGTGGCGCACTCCAACTCCAGACCGGGTACGGTCGAGTAGCGGTAGCCGATCGATGGGCGGATCACCAGGGGCGCGGTGCCGGGGATCTCGATGCCGGCTCGCAGGCCTGCGGACCAACCGGCCGTGTTGATGTAACTCTCCCCATTGGCCATGTTGTAGGCGGTGGGGATCCAGTCCACCAGCACCGCCACGCGAGCGGGACCGATCGGTTGGCTGACCGCGATTTGGGTGTTGAGGGAGGGGAGCAGGTTCTTGACGTCGGTGCCCAACCAGTTGCACAGGCCCACCGAGATCTCGGCCTGGGCCAGCTTCGCGGCCGCCGGACCGCGGGTGCGCAGCTCGCTGGTGGGTAACTCCAGGATGGCCGGCTCGTCCGCGCGGATCGGCACCTCCACGCCGTTGACGAGGTACGTGCCCACCGGGAGACCGAAGCGCTGCGGTAGGACGACCTTGCGCTTGTACTTGCTCAGGATCCGGTCGAGGAACTTGGTCTGTTCCGGGTCGAACAGCAGGGTCTGCAGATCGACTTCGAGGCGCGCTGCCATCCCCGGGTGGGGGGCGCGCACCTCGATGATGCCGAACTGCTCATGGACGAACGCCGAGAAACCGGCCGACACCTGGAGTTGGTCCTCGGAACGGCTGTAGGTGTGGGCGCGCGAAGCCGCATCCCGGGCACCTTCGATGTCCGAGAGCTCGTACCGGACCGTGGCCAGCAGATACCAGGCCTCGGGGTCGGCCCACCCATCCGGGTGGCCCACCGCAAGATTGAGCTGATCCCTGGCATCGGTCCACCACCCCTTCTTGATGGAGAACTTCCCCTGATCGATGTAACCACGGAAGTCCTCCGCCTGCTCCTCCTGTGCCACGGCCACCAGCGGCACCAACAAGATCAGGGGCGTCATGCGGACCCCCGGGCGGTGGTGTCCACGGGGGATGTCCCGATCTCCGCTGCCCGCAACAGTTCGAGGGTGTGGGCGTGGTGTTCCACCTGTCCGAGGTCCGCGGTGAGGAACCGGTCCACCACCCGGCCCTGGCGCATGACCAGGATCCGGGTGCAACACCACAACACCAAGGCGACGTCGTGAGAAATGAGCACGACGGCGCAGTCGTTGCCCACCCGGTCGAAGAGGAGCTCGACGAGGTCGGCCTTCAGCGCCGCGTCGAGTCCCGCGGCGGGCTCGTCCGCGACCACCAGTCGGGGTCGGGCGAGGAGCAGACGCGCGATCCCCGCACGCCGACGCTCACCGCCGGAGAGCTCGAAGGGGAAGGACCGCTCACGGCCCTCCAACCCCACTCGCTCCAAGATCTCCAGGGCTGCACGTTCCGGGTCTCGGTCACCGTCGTGCAGACGTGCCGACTCCCGAAGGAGCTGGCCCAAGGTCATCGCCGGGTTGAGCATCGCCTTGGGATTCTGGAACAACATCTGGGCATCATGCCGTGCAACGCGCCAGCGCCGGGTGGACCAGCCCCGGGTGTCCTCCCCGAACAGCTCCACCGTGCCCCCAGTGGCGCGAACCAACCCGAGCCCGACCCGGGCGAGGGTGGTCTTGCCGGAGCCGGACTCCCCGATGATCCCCACGCGCTCTGCCGCCCGAACGTCGATCGAGACGCCGTCCAACGCCACGTGGGAGTGGTTGTCGCGGAACCACCCCGCCCCGTCGAAGCGCTTGACGATGTCCTGGAGCGCCCAGATGGTCAACCGAGTCTTCCCCCCGCTACGCGACGGGTGGCTTCCACGAGCCGTCGTCCGGGTTCGCTTTCGAGTTCGCCGGTCCCCAGCTTCAATGCTGTGGTCGTCTCCACTACTTCGCCATTCTCCATGACCAGGACGCGATCCGCGACTCCCGGCAGGATGCGGAGGTCATGGGTGATGAATAGCACCCCGATGCCCTCCTCGCTCAGCATCCGGATCTCGTCGAGGATACCGCGCTGCACGGTGGGGTCCAGCCCGGTGGTGGGTTCGTCTGCTACCAGGAACCGGCTGCCGCGGGCAAGTGCCTGGGCGATCACGACCCGCTGCGCCATGCCCCCGGAGAGTTCGTGGGGGTAGAGCCACTCCACTCGCTCGGGGTCCGAGAGACCCGCGCGCACGAGCCACGGGCGTGGATCCTCGTCGGGGATGCCCGTGCGCAGCGCGGCCGCGTCGCGAACCTGCCTCCCGACCCGCAGCACGGGATCGAGGGCCGAAACGGCGTCCTGTGGCAGGTAGCCGAGGACCGTGCCCCGAATCGCGTGGAACGCTCGATCGCGTGCCCGGATGTCACCTCCGAGGGCCTGGTCCCATGGCCGATAGGCGATCCCCCCAACGTGGATGGTGAGGTCCGCCGCGACCACGCCCGGCTGCAGGTCCACCATTCCCAAGAGCGAGAGGGCGGTCATGGTCTTCCCGCACCCGCTGGATCCGACCAGCCCGACAATCTCGCCTTCGCCCAGGCTGAAGGACACGTCCCGCACCAGCGCCTTCGAGCCGGCCATGACGCGGAGTGAGTTCAACTCGATGCGGTCAGCCACCCTGCACCTCGCCGAGCGATTCCGCGACCAGGGCGGCGGCACCGATGGTGAGCCAGAGCATGATCACTGGGGCCATGACCTGGGGCGCGTACCAGACGTCGCGTCCCCACTCGAACACCAGCATGTTGCCCCAGGATGGCATCGGCTCCTGGACCCCGAAGCCGCCGATGTAGGAAAGGGTGGTCTCCAGGACGAGGAAATACCCGAAGAGGGTGAGGAGGTGC
>JAFDJI010000380.1 GCA_019307545.1 Deltaproteobacteria bacterium
TGGTGGCGAACGGTGGTCAACAACGTCGTCTTGCCGCTCCCACTCGGACCGAACAACGCGGCGAGGCCTCCGACCGGGAGATCGATGTCCACGGCCTGCAGGTTGTGGGCGGACGCTCCGCGCACGCGAACCTCGCCGCGTGGGGGCGACGCTTCCGACGGCGGTATCCGCTTGGCGCCGGACAACCACTGTCCGGTGGGCGTGCCCGAGACCACCAACCCGTCGAAGGAGCCCTGGTACTCGATCCGGCCTCCACGCACGCCCGCGCCCGGCCCGAAGTCCACCACCACGTCCGCCGAGGCGACCACCAGCGGATGGTGTTCCACCACCAGGACGGTGTTGCCCGCACCGCGCAGCTGGAGCAGGAGTTGGACCACCGCCATCACCTCTCGGGCGTGCAGCCCGACGGTGGGCTCGTCGAGCACGTAGAGCACCCCGGACAACCGGGCGCCCACCTGCCCCGACAGGCGCAACCGCTGCAGCTCCCCGGTCGAGATCGCCGCAACCGACCGGTCCAGCGCGAGGTACGACAGCCCCAGGTCCTCCAACACGCGCAACCGACGCTCCAACTCCTCCAGCGCGGTCTCGGTCACCGCGGTGCGCGTCCAGGTGTCGGCCTGGCTGCGCAGGACCCCCGCCTCGGTCGCCATCAACTCCGGAAAGGAACGGCCTTCCCACCGAACAGCTCGTGCCTCCTCTCGAAGGCGGGTTCCATGGCAGGTGGGACAAGGGGCGACCGTCCCTTTGTCGACCCCCGAACCCAGGCAGGTCTCGCACCGGCCGGCGGGGGAGCGTGGGTTGAAGAGGCGGGGCTCCAGCGTCGGAAGCACCCGATCGCACTGCCAGCAGTAGGGCCGGTCCACGAAGACCCGCTCGTGGTCACCCAACACCGCGATCACCACCCCACGCCCAGCCCGGGCCGTGGTCCGCACCGCGTCGTCGAGACGCTGGCGCCGCTCCGCTGCGACGCGAATCCGATCCACCACGACCCGCAGGTCCCGCGCCGCTTCCGCACGCTCCGCCGAAACCGCTTCCACCCGGAGGACGGTGCCGTCCACACTGACCCTGGAGAACCCCGCGCGGCCGACCTCCTGGAGGACCGCCATGCCAGAGCCCTCCCTCGTGCGCACCGGGGCCTGGAGCATGAGCCGGGTGCCCTCGGGCTCCTCGAGAACGGCGGCGACGATCTCGTCGTGGGTCCGTGGCCGCACCGGCTCCCCACATCCAGGGCAGTGCTGCGTCCCCGCTCGGGCGAAGAGGAGCGCGAGGAGGTCGTGCACCTCTGCATGGGACGCCACGGTCGCTCGGGGGTCGGGAGCGCCTGCGCGCTGGTCCAGGGCAATGGTGGGGGGCAGGCCGGACACCATGTCCACCCTCGGGCGACGCAGGTTCGCCCCGCCGCGACGCTGGTGGACGGCGAGCGCCTCCAGGTACCGCCGTTGGCCTTCCTGGTGCAGGGTGTCGTAGGCCAGCGACGACTTCCCGGAGCCGCTCACTCCGGTGAACACGATGAGCGCGCGCAACGGCAGGTCCAGATCTACGTCCTGCAGGTTGTTTTCGCGAGCCCCGCGAACCCTCACGACGTCCAACACACCTCCTCGGACAGGGCGCAGCAACGATGTAATGTGTCACACGATCGGATACCCCGGGAGGCAATGGCCACCGAACCCCCCACCTCCCTCTCGGCCACCCTGGCCCATCCGGGTTGCCGTTCGCTGGCGATCGCCGGTCTGTTCCTCAGTCTGTCCGTGGTCTGGGTGACCCTGGTGCAGGTCGCGGTGGGGGTGCTGCTGGTCGGACTCCAACTCGCCCGGGGCGGGGGGTTGGCCGACCTCGACCCGGAGCTCATCGAGCAGGCCTTCTCGGCAGAGCTCATCGCCATTGCGAGCATGGTTCAGCTCCTCGGCCTCGGAGCCATCGCGGTGGCCCTCGCCCGCCTCCAGAACCCGGATATGCGGATCGCGCTCGCCCTCCGCCGCGCCCCGACGGCGGCCTGGGTGGTCGCCGGCCTGGGAGGACTCACCGTGGGCTTCTTCCCCGGTTGGGTCGCCCAACAGCTCCTGGAGGTGGTGCCCTGGCTCGACATGGGCAACCTCGACCTGTTGGAGCAGGCGCTCACCGAGAGCAGCCCGGTCGGCCGGTTGCTGATGCTGACCGCCATCTGTCTGTTCGCGCCGGTTCTGGAGGAACTGGTGTTCCGCGGGTTCTTGTGGAACACCCTCGATCGCGCCCTGCCGACCTGGGGCGTGTGGCTGCTCACCTCGATGCTGTTCGCCGCGTACCACGTCGACCCCATCCACGTGATCTCCGTGTTCTTCACCGGGCTGTTCCTGGGTTGGCTGCGGTGGATCGGCGGCTCGGTCGGTCCCTCCGTTGCCGGCCACTTCGTGAACAACACCCTCGCGGCGGTGGTGACGTTCACCGCCAGAACCGATGACGATGTCTCGGTGCCCCTGTCGATCGCGCTCCTCGCCGCAGCGATCACCGTTGCCCTCGGGGTCGGGGGATGGTTCGGGCGAGAGAGGGCCACGTGACGCGCTTTCGACTGCTGCAGGCGCGCGTCGCGGGTGATCCCGTTCGCACCGAGGAGCAGCACGCCTTCGCGGCTCGGCTCGAGGTGCCTCCCACTGCCATCGACCCCTTCGACCTCCTGGAAGAGGAGATCACCCTCGAACGGGTCACCGAGGACGTCGATGCGGTGCTGGTGGGGGGAAGCGGCGCCTACTCGGTGCGCCAGGACGAGGTCTGGCTGCACCGGTTCATCGAGCTCATGGGGGCAATCGCCGAGGCCGGGTTCCCCACCTTCGCGTCCTGTTTTGGCTTCCAGGCGCTGGTGCTGGCGCTGGGCGGCGAGATCTCCTCGGATGAGGACGGCACCGAGGTGGGCAGCTTCGACGTGTTCCTGGCGGAAGCGGCCCGAGAGGATCCGCTGTTCCGCGACCTGCCGGAGCGGTTCGTCGCACAGCAGGGTCACAAGGACCACGCCCCACGCATCCCGACGCAGGCCGTGAACCTCGCCACCTCGGAGCGGTGCCCCTACCAGGCGATCCGCGTCGTTGGAACACCGGTATACGCAACCCAGTTCCACGCGGAGCTGACCCTGGAAGACAACCTGACCCGCTTCCGCAGGTACTTCGAGATGTACAGCAACGCCTATGGAATCTCCCAGGCCCGCAGGATGCTCGACGGATTCCGCCCCTCTCCGGAGGCAAATGCGTTGTTGCGGCGGTTCCGCGAATTGCTGGAACGAGGCTTGCTCAACAGCGCTTGAAATCTCCAGCGTAGTGATCTGAGGTGCACTTCCCTCCTATCCTGAAATATGAGCTTGCACTCATATGAAAAACATGTCATACGTGGCGCGTATCCCAGAGGGAAGCCCATGGGAGGGGATCACCACAACTCATCCGGAGCGGCCGCCCGCACCGCGCTCTTCTGGGCGCTCGTCCTCAATGGCAGCTTCCTGGTGGTCGAGGCCTCGGTGGGCTTCCTCACGGGGTCGCTGGCCCTGCTCTCCGACGCAGCGCACATGGTGGGAGATGTGGGCGCGGTCACCCTTGCCCTGGGCGCGGCACACCTGGCACGACGTCCCGCGACGCCGGATCGGAGCTATGGATTCGCGCGCGCCGAGATCCTGGGCGCCTTCGTGAACGCTCTCGCGCTTCTCGCCGCCTGCGCGTTGATCTTCTGGACGGCCACTGGGCGGCTCCTGGTCGGCTCCCCGCCAGTGGAGGCCCAGCCGGTCCTCCTGGTCGGGGTGGCTGGGCTCGTGGTGAACCTCGGCAGCGCCTGGGTGCTGTATCGGGCAGGGAACGGGAACCTCAATGTCCGGGGCGCGCTGATCCACATGCTCGCCGACGCCCTGGGCTCGGTGGGCGCCATCGTGGCGGCCGTGCTGCTGAGCCGAGGCATCTACGCAGCCGACGCGGTGGTTAGCATCGTGATCGGGCTCCTGGTCCTGTGGAGCACCTGGGGCCTGCTTCGGGACTCCACCCGCATCCTGCTCCAGTTCGCCCCCGCGGGAATCCGGGTGAAGGACGTCCGCAGGGTGCTGCTGTCCATGCCGGGGATCGACGACGTGCACGACCTCCACGTGTGGACCCTGGACGGCCAGAACGCAATCCTCACCGCACACCTGGTCGCCGAGGAAGGCGCCGCTCCCGACGCCGTACGCAAGCACGCCGAAGACCTGCTCCGCGACCAATTCGGCATCGAACACACCACCTTCCAGAGCGAGACGATCGGTTCGTGCAGCCACCCGGAATGTCCCCTCCTGGCCAGGGAGCGGCCCCATAGCCACCCACACTGACGACCACCCACCCCGGGTCCCCGGACCGCCGACCTCCCAGCTGCCGCCGGAGGGGGCACTACATGCGACCGTCGGACTCCTGTCGGCCGTAGCCAATCCCACCAGGCTGGTGGTCCTGCTTGCCCTGAATCGCCTCGGTCCACAGACGGTCGGGCAACTCCAGGAACTGTCGGGCATCGAGCAGAGCGCGATGTCCCATCACCTCCGCGTGCTGCGCGACGCGCGCCTGGTCCGCACCGAGCGACGTGGGAAGCACGTGATCTACAGGCTCCACGACCACCATGTCGCGCACATCGTGGAAGACGCCATCAGCCACGTGATCGAAGCGGATGATCGGGAACACCTCGAGATGGCTCCCTCGAATGACATCCCGGATACCACCTTGGTGGGCACGCTTCCCGGTGAGATCGAGGTGGACCCGCCGCTGCTCGAGGAGCTACTCGAGGAGTTGGAACTGCACTCGAGAGGGCAGGGCCTGCAGACTGCCCTCGCCATCGCCGACTGCGTCCTTGGGCGTCTGTTCAAGCGCGACTCCGGGCTCCTGTCCTCGAGATCCCGCAACCACGAGACCTTCAAGGCGCTCCAGAACAACGCTTCGCTCCCGATTTCCAAGTCGAGCCTGTGGTACGCGCTCGCGGTGAAGCACCAGTACCAGCAGCTCCCCCGTTCCTTTGCCGAAGGGCTATCCCTCGCCCAACACAAAGTGCTGTTGCGGGTGAAGTCCGTGAACTTGAAGGTCGATCTCGCTCGCCGGGCGATCCAGGAAGAGCTGTCGAAGCGCGAGCTGGAACGGCTCGTGCGGCGTCGCTGCCGAGAGGACGAGGTTCGGGGTCGCGGTCGTCCGCCGCTCCCAGCGGTGGTCAAGGGGATGCGTCAACTCGTCAAGGCCACCGACCTGGCGACCTCCGAACCCCTGTCCACCGATGCGCTCCGCTCGCTGGACCAGGCTGGCATCGCCCAACTCCTCCAATCGCTCGACCAGAACATCCAGGCCCTGAACGCACTGGGTTCGCAGCTTCGCCGCCTCGCCAACGACCTCGAGGACTAGCGCGTGCCAGGGCCGTGGCGGGTCCTGGGCAGCCTTTCGCGTCCCGATTGGAAGGACTGGGATATCGGCAGCTCCAAGATGAAAGTAGCGCCACGTGTAGGCCCATCGCTCTCCACGCGCAGCTCGCCGACAATCTGACGGGCGGCGATAGCCGAGCTGTGCAGTCCGAAACCATGACCGGTCTTCTTGGTGGTGAACCCGTGGTTGAAGACCCGGTCCAGGTTCTCGGGGGCGATGCCGACTCCGAAGTCCCGGACGCTGATGTGGACGCGGTCATCCATCCGCTTGGCGCCGATGATGATCCGCAGGTCGCCGGCGTCCACCTGGTCGTCCAGCGCGTCGCGGGCATTGGCGATGAGGTTGACCAGAATCTGCAGCACCTGGTGGCGCTGTAGCTGCAACGGCGGGACCTCCTCGATCTCGCGGACGATCCGCTGGTCCCGCCAGGGGCGCGTGGCCCCGCAGATGCGGATCGCCTCGTCGATGAGCTCCGTGATCACCAACTCCTCGACGACACCACTGACACCTGCGAAGGCCTGCTGCGCGGAGATGACGTGGCGCACGTGCTCGACGTTCTGGGAAAGCTGCGCCACGTCTTCCCGCATCCGGTGATGCTCGGTTCCGAGCTGTTCGGATACCAGACGCAGGAACTCCGGGACCAGCTGTCCACGCGGGTCACTGCTGAGAAAGGCGCCCAGATCGTCCTGATGCTCGCCGAGCAGCTCCAGCGTCCGCTCCAAGCTGGGCAGACGCGAGTACCGGAGCACCTCCTCCAGATCCGCCACCGACGTGTTCACGCTGTTGAGAATGTTCCCCACGTTGTGCAGCACCCCCGTCGCCACCTCCGCCATGCCCGCCCTGCGCGCTGCCGCGACCAGGTCGTCCTGAAGCGCGACAAGCTCCTGGGTACGCTCATCCACCCGCTGTTCGAGCCCGTCCCGCGCGCGTCGCAGCTCCTCGATCAGGCGGGCGTTTTCGAGGGAGATGGCGGCCTGGGCAGCTACCAGGCGGAGTACGGACAGACGCTCGTCGGTGAACGCCCGCGCCACCAACGTGTTCTCCAGGTAGAGCACGCCGACCAGCTTGGTGCGCTTGAGGATGGGCACGCACAGAATGGAGCGCGAGCCCGTTCCCGCGACATAGCTGTCACCAGTGAACATCCCCCGATGGCTGGCATCCCCGAGCACCACGGTCTCTGCGGTCCGGGTCACGAACCGCACCACCGACACGGGTAAGCGCGCGGTGCAGTCCTCGATGGGCAGCGACGGCCGATAGCGCCGATAGTTGCCATCGACTGCGCACTCCGCCTCCAAGAGGAGCGCGCCGTCCTCGGCCAGGAGGAGCAGGCCGCGGTTCGCCCCGGCGTTCTCGATGGCGCTCACCAGCACCCGCTCCACGACGTTCTCGAGGGCAACCTCCTCGGACAGCGCCCTCGCCGTGGCCATCACGGTCGACAGGTCCAGGGCGCTGGCGGGCTGGAACACGAGTGGCGAGTCGGTGCCGGTGTGAGCCACGAGGGACATCGCGGAGGTGGGGGTCGCGGCAGCGTCGGCGCGGGTCTTCAAGAAGTCGGCGTATCGTTCGTCGAGTTGCCCCACCTTGGCCGAGGCACCCCACGCTGCGTAGGTGGAACGGGCTTTGGTCAGGTAGGTGCGCGTTTCCAGAT
>JAFDJI010000043.1 GCA_019307545.1 Deltaproteobacteria bacterium
GCAGTGGATGTGTCCGCGTCCACCCGAGTCGGCAGCGGGGGCCGGGACGGGCGAACCGACCGGCGGCTCCAGATCGCACGCATCGCGGGAGGCATCGCGTACGCCGGCGTACGGAACCGGGACCAGGTTGGACTGGTCACTTTCTCCGACCGGGTGGAGACGTGGCTCTCCCCCCGCAAGACCCGGGGCCACGTGTGGAACATCATCCAGCAGGTATTCGAGGTGACCGGGAGTCACCGCGACACCGACCTCTCGGAGGCCTTCGGGTTCATCGCCCAGGTACAGCGGCGGCGCGCGGTGTTGGTCCTGGTGAGCGATTTCCTCGACGATGGGCCCTGGGAACGGGCGTTGGGACTGCTGACCCGGCGTCATGCGGTGCACGCCTTCGTGGTGGACGACCCCCTGGATCGGGGTATGGCGGGGTTGGGCCTGGTAGACCTCGTGGATGCGGAGACCGGGCGTACCTTCCTGGTGGATGGTTCGGGCTGGCGGGAGCGGGCCTCGGTGGAGGCGCGGGTACAGATGCTCCATCGTGCCGGGGCCAAGGCGGTCGCCATTTCGACCGCGGAGGACCCGTTCCGCGCCCTACACCAGCACTTTCGCCGCGTGGGGGCGCGAAGATGAGGTCATCGTTGGCGGGTGTGCCATGGCCGTCTCTGGCCGGGCTGGCCCTGGTGGCGGCCTGCGGGGGTGGCCCCGCCGGGCCATGGGCGGTCGATGGGCCCGTGCTGCGCACCTGGCTGGAGAACCCCGCCGACGCCGGCGGCATCCTGGTGGTCCAACTGGAGGTCGAGGCGGATGCGGAGTGGGACCTGTCCGAACCGGAGGTCCGGGGGCTCACCTTCCAGCCCAAGGGGGAGCCCCGGGTGGAGCAGATCGGTGAGCGGGTGGTGCTCACCGAGCGCTTCACCTACGGGGGTCCAGAGGGGATGTACGAGATCCCGGCGCTGGTTGCGACCTGGACCGGCCCCTCGGGAGAGGGCACCCTCCGTTCGGAGCCGATCTGGGTGGACCTTGCGGTAGAGCCGCCCCGGGAGGGGGAGTTGGCCGACATCACCGAGCCCCCGGTTGTGTGGACGGTGCCGTGGGGGGCCCTTTCGGTGGTCGGCGCCCTCGGGATGCTGCTCGCGGGGGGCCTGGTGGTCGCATTCCGCAACGCCGGGCGCCAGGTTGTGCCCAAGATTCGCCGGTTGCCTCCGGATACCCGGGCGCTCCACGCCTGGGCCGAGGCGTGCGCTGACCCGGGCCTGGACGACTTCGGCAAGGCGCTCGCCATCTCGCGCATCTTCCGCGAGTATGCCGAGGAGGTCCTCGGGTTCCCGGCCGTCGCGTGGACGACTTCGGAGATCCTCGTCCAGCTGGGTCGCATGGACCACCTGCCGGAGGGCAACATCCCCCGCGCCCGTCGGCTCCTCCGCGCGACCGACCGGGTGAAGTTCGCCGACGCCGTGGTCCGTGCCGAGCTGTTCGAGGACTTGGAGGCGGACCTGCGCGGGTTCCTGGAGAGCACCCGCCCCCGGTACTGGGATCCCGAAGAGGGGGCCGCATGATCGAGTGGGGCTCCCCGTGGGCGTTCTGGCTCCTGATCCCGGTGCTGCTACTCCCGCTCCAGGGTCGCTGGACGGGGCGCAATCGGCTCGCGATCGCCAGCGAAGCCGCGATGACGCGACGCCTCACCCTGCGCCTCGTCCTGTGGTGGCTGCCCGGGGTGCTACAGGTCGCTGGGCTGGCGCTCGTCGTGGTGGCGTTGGCGCGGCCGCACATCACCCGCCGCGACGTGGTGGTGGAGTCCGACGGCCTCGACATCCTGCTCGCGCTCGACACCTCCGGCTCCATGGACGCCCCCGACTTCTCCCGGGGCCTGACCCCGGTCAGCCGCCTCGAGGTCGCCAAGGGCGTGATGGCCCGTTTCGTGGAGGACCGGCCCTTCGACCGGATCGGGCTGGTGGTGTTCGGCCAGGACGCGTTCACGTTCGTGCCCCTCACCCTGGACCACGACACCCTGCTGGGGTCACTCGAACACGTCCAGATCGGCATCGCCGGCAAGAGCGCCACCGCCGTCGGCGCGGCCCTCGCGGTGGCGGGGCGACGCATGAAGCAGGTGGATGCTCCAGAGCGGGTCATCATCCTGCTCACCGATGGGCGCAACAACGTGGAGCGTCCAGACCCCATCCAGGCGGCGTGGGCGGCCGCTGCCCTGGACATCCGCATCTACACCATCGGCATCGGTTCCGGGGTCGCCCGCTATGGGAGCGATGCGATCGACGAACCCACCCTGCGCAAGATCGCGGACATCACCGGTGGGCAGTTCTTCCGTGCCTCCAGCACCAAGACCCTCCAGGCGGTGTACGAGACCATCGACGAGCTTGAGACCTCTCCGGCCGAGGTGCGCGAGCTGGTCGAGCACGAGGAGCTCTTCCGGCAGTGGCTCATCCCCGGGGTGGGGCTCCTGGTGCTGCAACTCCTGCTGTCGGCCACCTTCCTGCGGAGGGGCCCGTGAGCTGGGGCGCGCTCTCGTGGATGTGGGCGCTGGTCGCGGTGGCGGTGCTCGCGGTGGTGGCCTACGCCTCGGGGCGCCTGCACTGGCGGCGCCTGGGGAGGCTGTTCCGCGGCGAGCTGCTCGATCGGGTGCTGCCGTACTCGGTGCGGGTGCGACGGGTGTCCCGGGATCTGTTGGCGCTGGCAGGCCTGGGGTGCCTGGTGGTGGCCCTCGCCGAGCCACTCTATGGGAAGGAGGTGCGGGAGCTGAAGCGGAAGGGGGTCGACATCGTGATCGCGGTCGACCTCTCCCGCTCCATGGACGCGCGGGACGTGGATCCGTCGCGGCTGGAGCGCGCCCGACGGGAGATCCTGGACCTCATCGGCATGATTGAGAGCGACCGGGTGGGCCTGGTGATCTTCGCGGGAGGTGCCTACCCGCGCATGCCGCTGACCCAGGACTACGATGCGCTCATGATGGTGGTGGACGAGTTGGACACCGACATGTTCCGGGCGCAGGGGAGCGCGTTGGGGGAGGGGATCCGAATGGGGAGCAAGCTCCTGCTCGCCGGCGATTCCCACAAGGCCGGGAAGGCCATCATCGTGCTCTCGGACGGGGAGTCCCACGATGCCGGCGACGCGGTAGCGGCGGCCAGCGAAGTCGCGGCCGAGGGCGTCCGGGTGTACGCCATGGGGATAGGCGTGGAGTCCGCGCCCATCCCCCTGAACGTGGGCGGGTGGGTGACGATCAGAGGCAAGACGGTGCTGACCGAGCCCAACCCGAAGCTGCTCCGAGATGTGGCGCGGGCGAGCGGAGGGGCCTACGTCCATTCCGTGGCCTCGGCACAAGACATGGAGAGCCTCTACAGGGACGAGATCCGGAAGACCCTGCGGGCCGTCGAGGTCGGCAGTCGGGAGCAAGAGGCCTGGAAGAGCGGGTTCCAGTGGCCGCTCGGGTTGGGGCTGGTGCTGTTGCTCCTCTCCGCGTGGGTGGGGGATGGGCGCCGCCCATGGGGCGGTGTGGGCGCGGTGTTGTTGGTGGCCCTGGCCGTGCCGGGTCCCGCGATGGCTGCCACCCTCGCCGAGGGTGACACCCTGTACCGTGCAGAGCGCTACGTCCAGGCGGAGCGGGTGTTCACCGAGCTGAGCATGGAGCGCCCCACCGACCCCGACGTGTACCGTCGTCTGGCCGCCACCCGGTACCGGATGGGGGACCACGAGGGGGCCGCGCGCGCGTGGGATGCCGAGGCCCGGCTTCGTGGGAGGGGCCTCGGGACGCGGGCGATCTACGATTCCGGCAATGCCCACTACCAGGCGGGGAGGTTGGAGGAGGCGATCAGGCGGTACGACCAGGTGCTCAACGTGGATTCCGACCACCTGGGGGCGGGACAGAACAAGGACCTCGCGTTGCGGGAGCTTCGCGCGCGCCGGGAGGATGTCGAACCGCCACTGCAGCAGCCCTCCCCTGGCGCTTCGGAGGGGCAGGAGGGAGAGCAGCAGGATCAGCAACAAAGCTCGGGTACCGGGGAGGAAGAAGGGGAGCCGGGCGAGTCCAAGGAGGGGGACGCGCAGCAGGAGGGGGGCAGCTCCGAGGAGTCCGCCTCTGGTGAATCCCAGGACGGGGAGGCCCAGGGAGCGAAGGGAGAGCCCGGGTCGACCGAGGGGGGCGATCCGGAGGGTGCCGACGCGGAGGGCAGTCGCGAGACCGCGGGTGAGGATGGGCAGGAACTCGCCACGGGTGAAGCGTCCGGCGTCGAGGACCTGGAGGGTCTCGAGACGGGCGACGATCGGGGCACGCCCGGGCAGCCGTTCGACGGCAACTGGGAGAACGACGGACCGGTGACCGCGGCCCAGGCGGATCGCCTTCTGGAGGGGGTGGAAGAGGGTCGCCCCCGCGTCCGCATCCCGGGTCGCGATCAGGGCAGGCCATGGTGAGACGACTGCTGGTGCTGGTGGGTGTCTTGGTGTGCACACTGGCGTCGGCGCCCGCGTTCGCGGCCCAGGTCTACCTGAGAGTGCACTACCGGACGATGGAGCTGGGCCAGCAGGGGCAGGCCGAGATCGTGGTGGTCAACGGGCGGACCACGGTGGTGCCCGACCTCCCCGTAGACGATGGTTTGGTGGTGCGGTTCGCCGGTCAGCAGCGCGCCACCCGGTCGGTCAACCTCCATCGCACGCGTAGCGTGTCCTTCACCTACTCGGTGAAGGCCACCCGCACGGGTTCCTTCACCCTCGGGCCCGCGACCGTGATGGTGGAGGGCCAGCCGGTCGTCACCAACTCCGCCACGGTCACGGTGACCGAGCCCCCTCCAGCCCTGGAGGAGGACATGGTCGCGACCGCAGAGGTGTCCATCAACCCGGCTTGGGAGGGGCAGGTGGTGCTCTACCGGTACGGGTTGCGGTCCAGGGTGCGGGTCCTGCGCTCGCGGTGGAGCGGTCTGCCGGTCACCCAACTCGCGCGACCCCGGGACGGCGGGGCGGTCCGGCGCCAGTACATGGTGGAGGACGCCCGGGGGCCGACCTGGGTCGACGAAACACTGGAACCATTCATCGTGACCAGCGCCGGAGACATCACCCTCGCCCCTGTCGTGGTGCAGGTCGACGTTCCGCGCGAGGGCCGTCGTAGCCCGTTCGACCCGTTCGACTTCCCGGAGCAGCGAAGCCTCCTCACGAAGGCCATGGAGCTGTCCGTCCGACCCCTCCCGCCTCCGCCCGTGGGTTTCTCGGGGCTGGTCGGAGAATTCGAGTTCTCCAGCACCATCGTCGACACCAAGGTAGCCGTCGGGGAGTCGGTGGACTGGACCGTCGATGTGACGGGCGACGGCTCGCTGGAGGGCTTCCACCTGCCGCCACCGCAGGACCTCGAGGGGGCGCGGATCTACGACGGGAGCCCGTCGGTATCGGCCGTTGTCGAAGAGTCCGGCTACCGAGCCAGCGGGACCTTCAACCGGGTGGTGGTGCCCACCGAGCCCGGCACCCTGCGGCTGCCTCCCCTCGAGGTCAAGACCTTCTCGACGACTCGGGGGGAATACGTGGTGCACCGGCTGGAGTTGCCGGTGCTCGAGGTGGCCCCTGGAGGAGAGCAGGGGGGGGCCATGGAGTCCTTCGCCCCGCTGGTCGTGCCACAGACGCAGGCGGAGGCCCCCCAGGTGGTCGACATCTACCCCGTCTACGCGAAGGGGCGTACCACCGCGCCCTTCCTCGGCCCGGTCCTCCCCTGGGCGGTGCTGGTCGCGGCCGCGGGTGGGCTGCTCGCGTTGCTCCTCGACCTCCGGGTCTGGATGCGGCTGCTCCTGCCGCCGCGCGAGGCTGTCGCGGCACCCATGACGCCGGTGGATCGACTTCGCCGCCTCCCCGAGGATGCCGACGAACAGTTGGACCTCCTCGACGATGCGCTGCGGCAGTCGTTGGGGCGGAGGTTGAACCTGCCCCCGGGGCAGCTCGACCGGCGTGAGGCGATCGAACAACTGCCAGCGTCGGTCCGGGACCGAGTTGCCGCGGTATCCAACGCGCTGGAGCGGGCCCGGTTCGCCGGAGACCCGCCCGGATCGGACCTGGCCGACCAGGTGCGCTCGGTGGTGCAGGACCTGTGGGAGGCGGCTTGATGCTCGGTGTGGCACAGGTGCTTCTGTTTGCTCTGGTCGCCCTGGCGAACCCGGTGCGAGAGGGCGCAGAGGCCTGGGACCGTGGCGATGCGGCTACCGCCATCGCGGTGTGGAGCGAGGCGGCGTCCGAGGGCACTCCTTCGGGGGTGCTGCTGTTCGATCTTGGGGTGGCGCACTACCGGATGGGGGACCACGCGGGCGCCGTGGCGTACTGGCGGGCGGCGCGGCGGTTGCGCCCCCGCGATCCGCGCCTGGTCCACAACCTCGCCCGCGCCCGGAACAAGCTGGACGGTACGCCGAGCCCGGTATCCGCTTCTGTGGGGTGGGTGGAGTTCCTCACTGCGGGGGAGATGGGGGTCTTGGGGCTCCTCCTCCTGGCTCTGGCTTCGGCGGGGTTGTGGTGGCGGCGCTTCAAGCCGTCGAACAGCCAGGTCCCCTGGGTGGTGCTCGGCCTCGCGGGGCTGGCGGTCTCCTGGACGGCTATCGACGCGTCACGGGCCGTGGTTCACCGTCCAGTGGTGGTGGTGGTGGACGTGCCCGCAGTGGCCCGCGATGTGGCCCGCGCCGACGGAGATGAACGGTTCGTGCTCCTTCCGGGCTCCGAGGTCCGGGTGGAGCGGGCCCTGGGCGACTTCCTACTGGTGGCGACCGGGGACGGCGATCGGGGTTGGGTGCCCCGCGGGGCGGTTCTCCACGTCGGCCCGGCCCCGGCGTTCGATGTAGGTTAGTGGCGGGCCCGGGCTCGGGAGAAGGTCATGCGTCGCGTCGCATTCTGGCTGTTGGTCGCAAGCGTGCTCGTCGGCTGTGGAAGCAAGCTCAAGCGGTTGAGCGCTTCCGAGCGGGGCCACTACTACGCGCTCCGCGTCTACATGGACCACAAGGAGGAAAAGCAATTCCTCAAGGGCAAGACCGAGGAGGAGCGAAACACCTGGCTCCAGGAGCGCGGGTTGTGGGATCGCTTCTACCAGTACGAGGAGGCCGTCCGGGACCTGATCATTGCCGGTGAGGTCGCCGAGGGGTGGAAGGAGGAGATGGTGCTCATGTCGTGGGGCGCACCCTTCGAGCGTCGCCGGATGACCGGTCGCCCCGCTGAGCGCTCCGAGGTGTTCGTGTACCGGTTCGAGATCGACAAGGAGGGCATCGTCCGGGTGTGGGATCCGGCCAGCAAGACCGCCTACAAGATGGTCAACCGTTACCAGGTGGAGCTCTTCGTCGACGATGGGGAGGTCACCCAGACGCGACGGAAGGACCGCTGGGAGTGAACAGGCACGGCCATGCGCTGGACGACCCCACTGTCAGGAGGCAAGACGCTGCTGCTCGTCGAGGAGGCACGGGTCGAGGATGCACGCGGGATCCTGGCCCTCCACCTGCAGGTCCTCTCCGAGTCGCGGTACTTCATCACGGAGCCCCACGAGTTCTCCGGGTCGGTGGATCAGAAAGCGCGGCGGATCGCAGAGCTGGATCGGGCGTCGAACTCTGCGTTCCTGGTGGCGAAGTGTGATGGGCGGATTCTCGGCTACGTCACCGTCCAGGGTGGCCACCTGCGGCGTATGCGGCACACCGGCAAGCTGGAGATCATGGTCGTGGCAGACGCGCGTGGGACGGGGGTCGGCAACGCGCTGATGCAGGCGATCCTCGACTGGGCGACCCGCAACCCCCACCTGGTCAAGCTCGGTCTGAACGTCTTCACGGACAACGAGCGCGCGATTCGGCTGTACGAGCGGTTCGGATTTCGGGAGGAGGGCCGTCGCCTCCGGGAGTACCGGATGGACGATGGCTCCTACCGCGACGACGTGCTCATGTACCGTTTCGTGGACGATTGAGGCTCCGCCCCACCGGCTGGAACGCCACCTCCAGGCCCGCGGAAGGGCCCAGCCGTCCTTCGTGGAGGCTGCCACCGACAGTGGCTTCCAACCATACGGGCCTGCGGAGCATCAGCCGACCCCCGACCCCCACCGACACTGCCGCCCGCGTGTCCAGGTTGACTTCCCCGAAGACGCCGAGTGGCCGCACCGTGGGTCCCAGCCCCACGGCCGAGGGGACCGAGAGGCGCAGCCCGCCCTGGAGGTAGAACGCCTCAGCGCGTCCGAACCGCGCCACCGCACCGAAGGGGCCACGCTCCACCCGGGCCCCGACCGCCCCGTAGAAGCTGCTTCCCGCGTAGCCGGCGCCACCGACCACCATGGGAACCCAGCGCGGCGCTGCCGCGGGCCTCGCCGTGCCGTCTGGCTCGAGATCGGCGACCACCACGGTCCGGGGGGTTCGGTGCAGCGCTTCCTGGTGAAGGGTCCAACTCCGCTCCAGGTCCTGGAGGTGTGGACGAAGCTCTGGATGGGTGCGGGCGATCTCGTCGAGGGCGTCGAGATCGCGCAGGCGGGCCCAGGCTACCTCGGCGAGGGGCGAGGTGGGGTAGCGCGCCAGGAACTCCTCGTAGCTACCCGCCGCGGTCTCCCCTTCGAGGCGGCGCACCTGCATCTCCCACCAGGCGCCGAGGTCCTCTCCTGCCGCGACCTCGCCAGGTTGGGCGTGCGCGGGGGGGTTCAGTAGAAGGGCAAGCAGCAACAGCGTTCGCAAGGGGACCTCGCGCTGCATCCTCTATCGCGACCGGGCGATCCGATCCGGATAGGAAGGGGTCCGCCACCGATGGGCGCTCGAACTGCGCAGGGGTAGCCTCGGCCCGATGGATGAACGGTTCTCGACAGCGGCACACACCATCGTGGTCAGCGACCTCCACCTCGCGGATGCGGAGGAGCTGGATCCGAACCGGCCGCTGTGGAAGCGGTTCAAGCAACCCGATCTCTTCATGGACGCTAGTTTCCAGCGCTTCCTGGAGCACGTGCGCCACCAGGTGCCCGGCGAGATCGAGCTGATCCTCAACGGGGACGTGTTCGACTTCGACTCGGTGATGGCCACCCCGCATCCAGCTGACTTCAAGGTGGGTTGGCTGGAGCGGTTGCGGGGGCTTTCGGCGGAGGAGGGCAAGTCCCGGTACAAGATGTCGGTGATCCTCGGGGATCACCCGATCTTCGTGGAGGCCATCCGCGACTTCGTCCTCGACGGGAACCGGGTGGTGTTCGTGATTGGCAACCACGACATGGAGCTGCACTGGGAAGCAGTGCGCGAGGAGTTCCTGGCTGCCCTCGCGCTGTCGGAGGAGGACCAGGACGCGGTGCGGTTCTGCGAGTGGTTCTACCTGAGCAACCGGGACACCCTGGTGGAGCACGGGAACCAGTACGACAGCTACTGCCTGTGCGCGGAGCCGATTCGCCCGCTGATCAACGTCTCTGGGCGGGTGCGGGTCCGTCTGCCCTTCGGCAATGTGGCAGGGAAGCTCATGCTCAACGGCATGGGACTGTTCAACCCGCACGTCGAGAGCAGCTACATCCGCTCGCTACCCGAGTACATGAACTTCTTCGCCCGTTACGTGATCAAGGTGCAGCCCTTCCTGGTGTGGACCTGGCTGTGGGGCGCGGTGGCGACGCTGGTGGTGTCGCTGTGGGAAGGCTTCCTTCCCGCGGTGCGGGCGCCACTCGATCTGGAGGAGCGGGTCGCGGACATCGGGCGCCGATCGAACGCCGAACCACGGGTGGTCCGCACCCTGCGCGCGCTTCACGTCCACCCGGCGATCTTCAATCCGTGGAAGATCGCGCGGGAGCTGTGGCTCGATCGGGCGGTGCTGCTCGCGCTGTTGATCGCAGCCTCCTTCCAGCTCTTCTCCGTTCTGAACCTGTTCGCGCGGCTATCGGTGTGGTGGCTCATCGTCCCCTTCCTGATCCTGCTGCCACCGTTCATCTTCTACGCCCGCGGCGTGAACTCGGACGTCAACAACCTCCAGCGGATATTGCGGGGGCTGCTCCCGACGATCGGCGCCGCTTCGGGGGTGGTCCGGGTGGTCCTCGGCCACACCCACAGCGAGCAGCACACGGATTGCGACGGCATCGAGCTGATCAACACCGGCACCTGGTCCGCGGCCTACCACGACGTGGAGTGCACCCAGCCCTACGGGCGAAGGTGCTTCGCGTGGCTGAAGCCCGGATCCTCGGGCACCGGTCGGGTGGCCGAGCTGCACGAGTGGCTGGACCCGGGCACCCTGGTCATCCTCAGGCAGCCCCCCGCCCGACAAGAGATTTTCGGGATCGGTCGCCGCCTCTCCTCGCTTCTGGACGGCACGCCGCGGCAGTGAGCGTGCGCGCGGGTGGGTCCCTCGGGGGCTGGAGCCCCCTTCCCATCAGTCGCCCGGACCGCTGTCGAAGCGCCCCATGAACCTTCGGAAGGCGAGCGGGTTGCCCTCCACTCGGAGCCGGCCCGAGGTGATGGCGCTCAGGGGTTTTTCAAGGTCCAGGGCGAGACGCCGCCAGGTGTCCGCGTTGGTGTGGACCGTGGCCACCGGCTCCGGCGTGCCGGGGAGGGGCGCTCCGCGGACCACCTCGGTGATGCCGTGGCGCACGGTGACGACATACGTCTCCTCCACGTCTTCGAAGCGGAACACCACCGTCTCGTGCACGTCGAGGGCATCCTCCGGGCGGAGCCGCGCCGGCAGGACCGAGAACACGAGGTCGAGGGGAAGCGCCGCCAAGAACGCGTCCTGGTAGGTGGGTTGGCCGAGCGGCTCGAACCCATGACGCCGCTCCCAGGCGCTCTCCAGCAGGTACGCACGGCCATTCGGGTTGTGCACGGTGATGGCCAGGTCCTCCAGCGTCTGGGCCATCTCGAGGGTCTGGTCGCTCCCGGCGTCCTCCAAGAGCGCGAGGAGATGCAGTGCCCAGCGCGCGTCGCCGGCTTCGCGGACCCGGCGCGCCTCTTCCAGGACGCGCTCGGGGCCGCCCATCAGGGCCACGGTACGGGTCGCGGCCTCGTCGGGTGGCAGCGGGTACAGGCGGTCGGCACGCCCGTCGAACCAGCCCAGCTGTCCGGTGTAGATGCCGCGCACCGACCAGTCGATCTGGCCGTACAGCTCCATCAGGGAGCGTTCGTCCCGGAGGTGGGGGGGCAACCCCACCTCGGAGGCGAGCACGTCGAGATCGGTGCCCGCGTTGGCGCCACGTACCACCGCGTCGCGCACCCACTGGATCCCGTCCCGGTAGTCGCGCAGCGCGGTTCGGATCGCCTCGCGACCGGCAATGGGTGGGGTGTGGGAGGGCACCAGGACCGCGGGGTCCTTGCGGCGCATGGCGTCGAGGCTCTCGATCCACGCGTCCACCGGCCGCGGGGTGGAGCCGCGGATGGTGTACAGGTTCGGGAAGGTCAGGTACCAGTTGTCCCCCGGCAGCAGGGTCTCGCGGTCCGGGATCCAGATGAAGAGCTGGTCGTGGGTTTCTCCGTGGGCCTCCACCAACTCCAGGGCGAGTCCGCCCACTTCCAGGGTGGCGGACTCCCGGAACGTCCGATCGGGGAGGACGGTCCCATTGTCGAGCACGGCCTCGAGGTCGGGCCGCCGCCCCAATCCGGAGCAGCGGAGCTGATCCAGTGGCACGTGCCGGCCGAACTGGCGACCGCCACGCGCCGATTCCGCCGGGAAGAACAGGCCGTATTGCTTGAAGAAGTGGTCGGTGAAGGCTGCCGTCGCCCACACCTCGGTGCCCTCCTCCACCCACACCGAGGCGCCGCCCACGTGGTCGATGTGGCTGTGGGTGTACACCACGGCCCGTATGGGACCAGGCGATAGCGCCAGCAGCGCGTCGCGGACCGGTCGGGCACGGGTGGGGCTCATGCCGGGGTCCACCACCACGTTGCCGTCGGGGGTCGCGATCAGGATGGTGTTGGCGAGGTCGTACCCGACGGCTACCCAGATGTCGTCCGCCACCTTCTCCACGCGGGGCTCGCCCACCACCTCGGAGCAGTGCGCCTCCAGGGCCTCGGGAGAGGGCAGGGGCCGTGCCTGGTCCACCTCGGTTGGAGGACCGCCACAGCCGAGAGCCACTGCCACCGCCGCCGTCGTCCAGCCTCGCATCCCGACCTCCGGTCCCCCGTGAGCGAGACTATTCCACAGGGTCGTCCTCTTGCTGCTCCTCCTGGGTCCACTCGGCCTCTCGGCGGTAGATGGTACGGGCGGTGATGCCGAGCAGCGACGCCGCGAGGTTCTTGTCGCCGCCCGTGTAGCGCAGGGTCTCCTCGATCATCCGCCGTTCGACCTGCTTCAAGGGGGTTCCCACCTCGAAGGCCATCCGCTGTCGACCCCCCCGACCCCGCCGGACCACCACGGGCAGGTCGTCGAGCCCGATCCAATCGTCTCGGCAAAGCACCACCGCGCGCTCCACCGCGTTCTCCAACTCACGCACATTGCCGGGCCAGTTCCACCCGGCGAGCGATTCTGTCGCCTCGGGGGTGAAACCACGCAGTTCCTTGGCGTTCTTTCGGTTGAACTGGACCAGGAAGTGCTGCGCGAGCAGCGGGACGTCATCATATCGTTCCCGCAGGGGTGGGACATCGAGCCGGATCACGTTCAGGCGGTAGAACAGGTCCTGCCGCAGGCGCCCTTCGGCGATCTCCCGCTCGATGTCACGGTTCGAGGCGGCGATCACCCGCACCTCCGCGTGTAGGGTCTCGGTACCGCCCACCCGCTCGTACTCGCCATCCTGAAGGACCCGAAGCAGCTTCACCTGCACCGAGGGCTCCATCTCGGTGATCTCGTCCAGGAACAGGGTCCCACCCCGGGCCAGGTCGAACCGGCC
>JAFDJI010000381.1 GCA_019307545.1 Deltaproteobacteria bacterium
GGTCCGGTTCATCATCAGAGTCGGGACGCCCTGCACAGCCTTCTCCTCGATGTCGAGGAAGTTGTAGCCCTTGGTGTTTGAAGAGTGGTCGAGGATACGCTGCAAATAGACGTCGGTCCGGCCCTTCTCGACAAAGTGCCACAAGTCCCTGAAGCGCTGATCTCCGGTCAGTTGGGCCATGTGTCGGCCCACCAGCGCCAGCACCTCGATATCGCCGATGGTCTCGAAGGCGCGGGGAATCGGCGTGCGCGGGAACACGGTGAGGAAGGGATTGGTCACCGAGCAGGTCATGTCCGGGTGCTTGAGCTCCGACCAGGAGTCGACGGCGAAGACCACATCTGCCCACTCGCAGGAGGTCGACCACCACCAGTCCTGCACCGCGATCATCTCGATGTTGGGCAGGACGTTGTTGACAACGTTGTAGTGCCACTTGACGTTGCCGAGGATCGAGTTGGCGTTGGCGAACCACATCGTCTTGGTGGGGGTCGGCATGTGCGTCGATCCGGTGAGCATCCGGTGGCCGATCTTCAGGGGCTTGTCCTCGTGGTTGTAGTAGTGAGCCGACTCGGGCTTCCAGTACTGCCTGGGTCGGGCCGGCTTGTCGGGATCGAGCTCGATGTCGAAGGGGTTTTCGTCGATCCACTGGGGGAACCCGTTGAACAGTGAGACCCGGTAATTGCCGGCGTAGGAGCCGACGTTGCCGGCGATCCGGCCGACGTTGCCTGTGAGGGCGGCGAGCAGAAAGATGGCGCGGTCCTTGTTGTCGTTGTTGAAGAACTGATTCGGCCCCATACCGACGCCGAAGAGCGTCGTACCCGGCTCGGCGGCGATCTCGCGAGCCAGCTGCTCGACCGCTTGGGCCGGGGCCCAGGTGAGGTCCTCCACCGTCTCGGGGTCGAAGTGATCGGCGTACTCCTTGATCACGTCGAAGCTGGGACGGCAGCGGACCGTCTTTCCGTCGACCAGGGTGACCTCGATTTCGCCCTCGAGCAGGGGGTCGCCGACGTTCGAGTGCCGGCCTACCTGGTCGCGTGTGAGGAGCTTGGGGGCTCCCGTCTTCTTGTCCCACCACACGGCGTCGCCCCACTCGTTGCGGAGGTCTTCGGGAATCACCTGGTCGCTGTGGGAACCGGGATGGCCGGCCGACTCGCCCTGCCGCAGGATGCGCGTCTGGTTGCGGAGGGGTGCGGGGTTACCGCCGAAGACATCCTGGGCTCGCAGGCGCTTGAGGTTGTCCATGCGCACCAGGGTCGGCAGGTCGGTCCACCGGAGCACGTAATCGCGGTCGTAGAGCCCCTCGCGCAGGATGACGTGCGCCAGCCCCAGCGCCAGGGCGGGACTCGTGCCGGGGCGGCACACGATGACCTCGTCTCCCTTGCTGGCTGTCGCCGAGTACTCGCAGGCGATGACCACGATCTTGGTCCCCTTGAGGCGTGCCTCGGTGAGCCAGTGCGCGTCGGGCATCTTGGTGCAGATCCAGTTCATGCCCCAGACGATGCCGATCCGCGCGTGCTCGATGGCGCTGAGATCCCAGTCGACCGTCTGTTGGCCGGTGACCATCGGGTGGCCGGGAGGGAGGTCCGTGTGCCACGAGTAGTTGTCGAAGCCGCGGCCTCCCAGCGCCTCCTCAGGGCCGACGCCGCGGATATGGTCGTCGAGCAGGGCCATGGAGTTGGCCATGCGGTAGTGGCCGAAGATGCGGGTCATGCCCAGCAGGGGCATCCCGCCGCGGAACTTGAGCACCTGGGTTCCGGCACCCTTCGTGGCTTCGATGGTCTCTTCCATGTAGCCCTGGGCGCGCAGGCGTTCCGCCCCCTTGTCGCCGGCGTAGGTCTCGGCGACGTTCTTCAGCGTGGCCGCGACCATCCCCGCTGCCTCGTCATGGGTGACGCGCAGCCACTCGTCGCGCGCGCGGTTGAAATACTCCACAGGAGGTCTGCCATCCTCGCCGCGCGGGAATCCGGCCTCGATCCAGCTCTTGAAGCCCGCGCGGACCCGGCAGTGGCGGACGCGGCGATCGCCGTAGAATCGCCGAGTGAGGGCGAGCCCCTTCTGGCAACCCCGCGGGTCCCAGCGGTGGGAGGCCCGGTTGCCGTAGATGTCGGTCGCCTCGCCGTAGCGCATGGTCGGGCCGATGCGGACCATGACCCCGGAGCGCACGTGGGCTTCTAGGATGCAGTTGTGGGTGTCATTGGGGGCGCACAGGAAGGTGAACTTCGAGTCGGTGTGCCACAGATCGTGGTAGGCCCGCTCCCAGTCGCGGTCGGGGTAGTGCGCCAGCGGGTTCTCGATGGCGTCGAGGGCCCAGGCCCGACCGGCGGAGGCGGCGAAGGCGCCGAATCCGGCCACGGCCATGGTTTCGAGGAACCCTCGGCGGGTCATGTCCACGGGTGTCATAGTCTCATCTCCCACGTGCGCAAAAATGTGACGATCGATTCAATCTCCGCATCGGTCAGGGCGGGCCTCAGCGTCGACGGTCTGCCGAATGCCGGCATCGACGTGCCGAGTCGGCCGCGGCGGATCGTCTCGAACAAATAAGTGTCGGTTGCGCTGTCGAGCAGGTTCGGGTTGGCCAGGGCCGGGCCCTCGAGACCCTGGCCAGCCTTGTCGTGACACCCGGCACAGTGGCGCGTGAACAGGGACTCACCCATGTCCAGATCGCCATCCGCCCAGCGCGCCGGGCGCTGGTCCGCGGCGGGTCCCGCGTCCCCGCCGAGCGTTCGGAGATGGCCAATGATGGCCTCGATCTCCTGTGAACGTAGCCCGCCCTCCTTGTCGCCCCAGGCCGGCATCCGTCGCCCCGGGCGGCCACGCTGGATGTTCTTACGCAGGAAATCATCTGACGCCACGGCCAGGAACTCCGGATTGCCGATGGCGGGAAACGCGGCCATGCCCGGATAGCGCATGCCCTCGCCGTTGGGGCCGTGGCAGGCGGCGCAGAAGGTCCGGTACAGCGTCTGACTGTCGGTAGAGAACTCGCGCTGGTCGAGGCGTTCGGCGCGAACCCGGTCGAGCGGCCACTCGGCTTCGGAGGAGGTGCGGCGGCGCAGCGACAGGAGATAGAGCGTCAGCGTCTCGATCTGCTCTTCGCCGAGACCCAGCACGGGCATCTGCGAGCCGGGCACGACCTTCGCCGGTGACCGGAAATGCTCGGCCAGCCAATTCGCGACCGTGTGTTCGCCGGGCACGTGGGTGAAGTCGAGACGTCCGGGGTCGAGCAACCCCTCGGCCGTCAGATCCGGCCCGTCATTGCCACCCACTCCCCCCACGCTGTGACATCCGCGGCAACCCATGGAGTGAAACAGGGCCTTGGCCTCCACCAGGTCGGGTGCACCGACCCGTGTGCGCAGATATGTCTCAATGGCGCGACGAGGCGCCTCGGGAATCGCCGCGAAGGAGTGGCGCCAGGGTCCCTCGCTGGCCGCCCGGTGCTCCGCCGAATGACCTTCATACCAGTCGGGGCTGAAGCCAGTGAGACCCACGCGCGACAGATCCGGACCCTCCATCCCCGCCGCACGACCGGGGCGAAACGTGCCGCCGCGCCCGTCGAGTCGGTGACAGGCCAGGCAGTCGTGTCGTTCCAGAAGTGCGAGCTCGCGATCCACCTGGTCGATGCTCGGGATGGCCAGATGGGTGTGGCAGGTTCCGCACCCGGCCGAGGAGAATCGCGCCGGGAGCATGGGCTCGGGCCAGTGATCCACGTCGCCGTGGGCGTCGGCACCCGCGGTCGCCCGCCCCTGACCTCCGTGACACGTGGTGCACCCGAGCTCCGCAGGGTCGTGTGGGATGTCGGCGTGCGCACCGAACAACCGGTCGCCGTCGATCGCCTCTACGCCCGGCGCCATGCCCAGGTGACATGAAACGCAGCGGTCGGCGACTCCCAGACTCGGCACTACGATCTGACGGAGCTGGACGTGGAACTCGGCCTCCTGCTCCGCCGAGAGCCGGCGCCGGTACTCCGTCTGGATACCCCGCCAATCCTGGAGCACGTTTTCTTCGTAGGCGGACCACATGAGCAGGGCCAGCGACCCCAGGCTCGACCACAGAATGAGGTGCTTGTTCAATCTCATCTCAGTGCACCGGCCAGTCGGCGGGCGACCAGAAGAACTCCCAGTTCGGCCCGCGGAAGTACGTCCCGATGATCGTCAGGACGATGAACCCGCACAGGAAGCAGGTGAACACGGCGACCGCTCCCGCCCGAGTCGAGTCGTATCTCCGGACGATCCAGATGGAGTAGAGGAAGTAGATGAGTACCAGGACGGTCCCCGGGTTGACGAAGGTGATCAGCAGCTGTGGCACGTCCAGCCACCACTCGCGGAGCCACCCGAACTGGATGGCGAACGCCTCGACTCCGATCACCGCCGCCAGGCCGAAGACCACCGAACCCAGGACCAGTGGCACGCCGCCCGGTCCGCCGAACCACGTTCCCGTGCCATTGCTCTCGCGGTCTAGATAGGGGATGAGACCCAGGGCAATCACACACAGCGTGGGGATACCGATTCCACCCATGAAAGCGGAAAATGACACCATCTCCTGGAGCCCCAGGAAGTACCACGGCGCCTTGGCCGGGTTCTCGGGCACCTGGGGATTGGCCAGCTCCTTGAGCGGCGCGTCCCAGAAGATC